>NZ_JBJTDY010000016.1:0-4952 GCF_046092605.1 Rhabdaerophilum sp.
CGGTCCAGCCCCATTGCTGCGCGAACTTGAAGAGCAGGGCGATCATGTCGCGATAGTGCGTCAGCGTCTTGCGGCTCTTCGGCGCCGGCCAGCAAGTCCGAGGTGCCCGGCAAGCGGAAGCGGCCGGGCCGCAAGGCGACCCGCCCTGCCCCGGCCAAGCCGGCGCCGAAGAGCCGCAAGACGCTGAAGCACTATCGCGACATGATCGCCCTGCTCTTCAAGTTCGCGCAGCAATGGGGCTGGACCGGGAGCAACCCGGTCGATGGCGTGAACCGGATCACCAAGATCCGGAACGAGCGGACCCGCTTCCTGAGCGATGAGGAGCGCCAGGCTCTGCTGGCCGCCTGCAAGGCGAGCGAGAACGAGCAGCTCTACCCGGTCGTCGTCTTTGCCATTTCGACGGGGGCGCGAAAGAGCGAGATCCTCGGCCTCACCTTCAACGACATCGATCTGAAGCGCGGCATTGCGATCCTGCGCGATACGAAGAATGGCGAGACACGCTCGGTGCCGATCGTGAAAAGCCTCGGCGAGCTCCTCACGGCGCATCTCGCGAAGATCAAGGCGCGCTACAAGGAGATGGAGACGCCGCCTACCAAGCCCTGGGTGTTTCCGAGGGCGGATGGGCAGGCGCCGATCGACATCCGGACGAGCTGGGAAACCGCGCGGATCGCGGCCAAGCTCTCGGACTTCCGTTTCCACGATTTGCGGCATTCAACGGCGAGCTATCTCGCCATGAACGGCGCAAGCCTCGTCGAAATCGCGGATGTGCTTGGCCACAAGACGCTCCAGATGGTGAAGCGCTACGCGCATCTGTCCGAAAGCCATGTGAAGGAGCTCGTCGAGCGGGTGAACGACAAGATCCTGCCGGCGCAACTCTGACGCGCTTCCCAATCAGCCTGCAGGAGATGGTCGTCGAGAAGCGGCTGACAATCCTGATCGAGTATCGATCTTTTTTATGTCGGAAAACATGCCTGAGAGAAGGCGACTTCAACAAGGGCGCATCCGCGTGCCTGACTGTTCTGCTTAACGCCCGAATGTCGCCGCACAGGTCTGAGCCCTTGTGACCGCGAGATCCCGAAAGCGTTCAAGCGCGGCTTGATCGAGCCTCTGGTCGGATAATGCGCCGGCAACGTTTCCTCCCTGGGCGATCACCCGTTCGCTGATTTCCGCGACCCGGCGGCGGATCAGCGGCAGGCCGAGGCCTGCATCGGCGGCGAAGGCTCCCCACCCTCGCGCATCCAGTTCCGCCAGCGTCGAGCGTTTGCCGATCTTCATGGCGAACTTCGGCGACAGTTCCGGATAGGCGACCGTCGCCAGCAGATCATAAAGCGGGGCGAGGCGTGGGCCTTCGTCGCTGTAGAGGATCGAAAAATTCTTGCCGTGCGCGTCGGCATTTCCCGCGATCGCATTGAAGATCACGGCATCGAGGAGCTTCAGGACGTCGACGGCAGGCCGCTCGGCGATACGCCGCAGGAGTTCGAAGCAATCCCTGAAGGTCGGCCCGCCCTCGCTCGCGTATTTGGTTTCCGGCGGCACTCCCAGCGCCTGGCAGAAGTCCTCCTGATGGATACGACGCACCTGTCCACTCGTGCCGACGGCGCGGTCGTAGCGCTCGACGAGGAGGAATGTTCGCTCCCGAACGACGCGAGGCTGGACGGGCGCGACATCGAGGCCGATCTCGGCGGCGAGGCGCATCACGAAAGCCTCGTTTTCGGTCGTGGCCGCAAAACGGGCAATCGGCGGCTTCAGGATGTGAGTCGTCGGCTGGCCCGGCGCCGGCAACGCCACCGCGCCATCCACGAGAATGACAGGCACTTTCGATTGCGCCCCGGCGAGAGAAAGCCGGAGCCCCTCCTCGCCCGCGAGCAGGGGGCGGGCGGGCAACGCATCCAGCACCCGGATCACGCCGTCATCATCGAGCGGGATTGGCCGCTGACGAAGGGCGGGCGCGGTCGGCGTTTCGCCGGGCGGGAGAAGCTGAAGCGCACCGGCAACATCGCCGCCGAGGCGATCGAGCAGCGCGAAATCATTGCCGCGAGAAACGCCGAGCGCCTGTGCGGCGGCGTCGCGTTGGCTTTCTTCCGGCAGGAGCCCGCCGAAGAACGGACGGCACTCGCGACGGGTGAAAGGCTCCGCCCGCTTCGGCAGCGAGGCGGACAAGGGCGGTGCACGTTCATCGTCGAGCCATGCCGACGCGTAGGCGAAGCCCAGTTCCCCGTGCTGGTTCTGCGTCAGCTGGCCAACGATCCGCCCCTCCCACCAGATATCCAGGGTGCGCATCATGCCTTCCCTGCTCCTTTGGATTCTGGAGGCGGCGTGATATCGACTGAGCATCCAAGCGCGGCCAGGACCTGAAGCGTCTTGCCGATCTGCGCGGTCGGTTTGCCTGCTTCGAGATCGACGATGAAGCGCAGGCCGACGCCGGCGGCGCCCGCGAGCTCGTCTTGCCGCAGGCCAGCGGCCTTGCGGGCGGTTCGAACGATGTTGCCAATCTCGACAGTGGTGATGGTTCGTCTTGCCATAATCTTTACCGTTCGGGAAAGATAACACGGCTTTCGATGGGCGTCGACAAAATATTTACTGATCGGGAAATTTCGTCCCAAGGAGGGGCTCTGCTCGATGAAACTGAGCCGATCGGGAAAGCGGATGTCCAGTCGCCAGCGCCCCTAACCCGTGTCGCCCGCACCATGACGCCGAGCGGCGACATCGATACGATCCTGCGTGCGCAACTCTGATCTCCCCTCCAGAATCGTTTACCAAGCACCAATCGAACATAAAATAAGATTGATTTTTGCGGATTTTCTGCAATTATGGCCTCAAGATAGAGGTCCAAACCCATGTTGCTCGAGTTCCGCGTCTCCAACTTCCGGTCGTTCCGCGACGAAGCGGCCCTGTCGCTTGTCGCGTCGACCGACAAGGATCACCCGGACAATCTCCTGGAAACGGGACTTCCCGGGATTCCGTCGGCCCTGCGTTCGATCGGCATCTACGGGGCCAATGCCAGCGGCAAGTCCAACCTCGTCCGCGGTCTCCAGTTCATGCGCGCCGTCATCCTTGAATCGGCGTTGCTCCAGCCTGGCGCGCAGTATCGCGTCCAGCCGTTCCGGCTTGATCCGGCAACGGAGGGCGCGCCGACGACCTTCGAGGCGACTTTCCTGAAGGACGGCGTCCGCTACCAGTATGGGTTCGATTTACGGCCAGACCGGATCGTCGGGGAATGGCTCATCGTTTACAAGACAAAGCAGCCGCAGGTGTGGTTCCGGCGGAGTTTTGACGCGACCACAGGCAAGGATGCGTACAAGTTCGGGACGCACCTTCATGGGGCCCGGCACATCTGGCGCGAGGCGACCCGGCCGAACTCGCTTTATCTGTCGACGGCCGTCCAGCTGAACAGCGACCTGCTCAAACCATTGTTTGACTGGTTCAGCCGCGATCTCGTGGTGATCGGGGCATCCGAAGCCATCCTGCCGATCCTCACGGTGAACCATATCCGCCAAACCGATGCGACATCGGTCGTTCGGTTCCTCGAAACGGCGGATATCGGCATCGCGGACATCAAGGTCGTTCCGAAGAAGGGGTTTCAGCAATCGATCCATGTCGATCTGGCGACGGGCCGCATGAATCCGAGCCATTCGGAGACAGAGGTCCTGGTTCCGGAGTTCCGGCACAGCTCCGGCGAGCGCTCGGCGGTTTTCACGCTGGAAGATGAATCGGATGGCACGCAGAAGCTCTTCGCTTTGGCTGGCCCCCTGTTCGAAATCCTTGCAAACGGTCGGGTTCTGGTTGTCGACGAGCTGGATCGCAGCCTTCATGCGCTGCTTGTCCGCAAACTGGTCGAGATGTTCCATGGCGCATCGAATCCGAAGGGCGCACAGATCATCTTCACCACGCATGACACGACGCTGCTGTCGGCCGATCTCCTGCGACGCGATCAGATCTGGTTCACCGAAAAGGGCGCGGATCAGGCATCGCGGCTCTTCCCGCTGACGGATTTCTCGCCCCGCAAGGGACAGGCGATCGAGAAAGGCTATCTCGAAGGGCGCTTTGGCGCAGTGCCGATCCTCGGCGAGCTGAAGGCCTGACGGATGGCGGGCCGTATCCAGCGTGGCCGTGATATGAAGCGACAGAAAGCGGTACGGCCGCCCTACGATCGCGTTCTGATCGTGTGCGAAGGCGAAAAGACGGAGCCGAACTATTTCGGGGAAATCCGGGTCGCACAGCGCTTGTCGACGGCCCATGTTCGGGTCTGCCACAGCGCGCTAGGAACGGAACCGCAGCAGATCGTTGAATTCGCCGAGGCCGAGTTCCGCAAAACGAGGGCTTACGAGCGGGTCTATGTCGTCTTCGACCGTGACGAGCATCGGACTTATGCGAACGCCCTTGCGATGGCCGCGGCGCGCGACAAGACGATCCGCAATGACGAGGGCAAAATGGTCCCGTTCGAGGCGACGGTCTCGGTGCCGTGTTTCGAGGCCTGGCTCCTGATGCATTTCGCCGAATGCCAGGGCGCGCTTCACCGGCGCGACGCCTATGACCGACTGCGCGCCCATATCGCCGGCTACGACAAGGGATATTCAGGGGCCTACGCGGCGACCATGGCGCAGTTTGGATTGGCCTCAACGCGGGCCGCACGGCTCCGGGAGCGCTTCTCCCGCCTTCCGGGCGATGACGTCTACACCGATGTCGACCTGCTCGTGTCGCATCTCCTCGCCCAGATAGCCTGAGCGCACTGATCAAAGCGATGGGTGAAACCGGGCCGCCGCAGCCCTGCGGGTGCGGGACGCTCCTTCGTCGTTGATGGCCCTGGCGGCACGACAGTGACGGTCAAGGTCGCCCATGTGAGGCTCTGCCACAGTCGGATGTTCTTCATCCGAGCCTATATGCGCGAGAGCCAGGAGATGGTGTTCGATGCCCATGATCGAGCCTTCACCTTCTTCAAGGGAACCTGTCAG
>NZ_JBJTDY010000017.1:0-20976 GCF_046092605.1 Rhabdaerophilum sp.
GGAACCCTACCGGATGCATGCGCATCACTGGCTGATCCTGCACGGGCGCTATACCTGCAAGGCGCAGCGCCCGGAATGCTGGCGCTGCCCGCTCACGGATCTCTGCGCCTTCGAGCCGAAATCGGTGCCGCCGAAGGTGAAGCTCAAACCTCAGCCATAGACGAAATACGCCGCGAGGCCGAAGCAGCCCACGACAATGCGCCACCAGGCGAAGGGCGCGAAGCCGTGCCGCGTCACGAAGCCCAGAAGGCTGCGCACCACGACGATCCCTGTGATGAAGGCAACCACGAAGCCGATGCCAATGGCCGTCGCATCCTGGAAGCTCAGGAGCTTATGGTTCTTGTAGAGATCATAGGTGAAGGCCCCGGCCATTGTGGGCATGGCGAGGAAGAAGGAGAATTCGGCCGCAGCGCGCTTCGAGGCGCCGGACAGCATCGCGCCAACAATCGTGGCACCCGAGCGCGAGACGCCGGGAATCATCGCAAGGCACTGGAAGAGCCCGATCTTCAGGCACATCAGGGGCGTGAAGGTCGAGACATCCTCATGCCGCACCGAAAGCCGCATCTCGTCCACCGCCAGCAGAACAAGGCCGCCGGCAATCAGGCTGATGCAGACGACGAAGGGGTTGAAGAGCACATTCTTGATGGTCGAATGCATCTCCACGCCGATCAGCGCCGCAGGAAGAAACGCGATCAGCACGCCCAGAACGAACACCCGCGCCTGATGATCGGTGAACATGCCCTTCGCCAGCCCCCAGAGCCGGCCAGAATAGACCAAGAGGATCGCCAGAATCGCGCCCAGCTGGATCAGCACCTCGAAGCTGTGGCCGGGCGATTCGAAATTCAGATAATGTCCGATCAGGATGAGGTGGCCGGTGGAGGAAACCGGCAGGAACTCCGTGAGCCCCTCGATAAAGCCCAGGAGGGCGGCTTTCAGCGCCAGCGTGACATTCATGTTCGGTAAACCATGCGAAAGGCCGGAGACGCCCGCGATTCGGCCGGGGTTGAGAAGGGACCGCTCCTCCTCTATAGGCACGATCCGGTTCTCGCCATCTTAAGAGCGAAGGGCCGGGCACCTTCATGCCACCCTTCTTCCAATCGACATGCTTTCTCAACCTCCCGGGACCGATGCCCGTTTTCCATCACTTTGCTCTTTGCCCGCATTCGCGCTTCATCCGCCTCGTCATGGGCGAATTATGGATGGAAGCCGAGATGGTGGAGACAAGCCCCTTCTGCCGCACGCGCGATTTCCTGGCCATGAACCCGGCCGGGTTGCTGCCCGTTTTGGTGGAGCATGACGGCCAGGTGGCGGCGGGGCCGGATATTCTCGCCGAATATCTCGACGAGACACGCGGGCTCGTGCTGGGGGATCGCCGCCTGCTGCCGGAAAGCCCCGGTGAGCGGGTGGAGGTGCGGCGGCTGCTGCACTGGTTCAACGTGAAGTTTTTCCATGAGGTCAGCGAATTCGTGCTCACCGAGAAGGCCTATAAACGACTCTTCCCGGAGGCTTTTCCGGGCGATGCGCCGAACACCAACGCCATCCGTGCGGCCTCGGCGAATATCCGCTATCACATGAATTACGTCGCGCATCTCATGGCGCGGCGGAACTGGCTCGCGGGTGATCGGCTGACCTATGCCGATCTCGCCGCGGCCGCGCATTTCTCGGCGGTGGATTATTTCGGGGACGTGCCTTGGGAGACAAGCGAAGCCGCGAAGAGCTGGTACGCCCGCGTGAAATCGCGGCCGGCCTTCCGCGCCCTGCTGGCCGACCGGCTGAAGAACATCCTCCCCGCGCCTCATTACACCGATCTCGATTTCTGAGCCCGACCGAAGCCAGGGACTTGCTGCCAGAGCTCGTGGTGAAGCATGGCTTCTCGACCTTTGGGATCGCGCCCGCCAAGGCTCCACCCGAGCGCGAGGCAAGGCTGCGCCACTGGCTGTCGATCGGCGCCCAGGGCGAGATGGAATGGATGGCGCGCGAACCAGAGAAGCGCGCGAGCCCCGCTGGCCTATGGCCGGAGGCGCAGGGTGTCATCATGCTCGGCCTGAACCACGCGCCGGAATTCGATCCGCTCGCGCTCCTCGAAAACCGCGAGGCCGGGGCGCTTGCGGCCTATGCCGTGCGGCGGGATTATCACGACGTCATCAAGGGGCGCCTGAAAGCCCTCGCGGTCGATTTCGTCGCGAGGACGGGCGCGGCGGTAAAGGTTTTTGTTGATACCGCGCCGGTGCTTGAAAAGCCGCTCGCGGCCGAAGCCGGCCTCGGCTGGCAGGGCAAGCATACGGTGCTGGTGAGCCGCGAATTCGGGAACTGGCTCTTCCTCGGCGCAATCTACACGACGCTGCCGCTGGAGCCGGACCCGCCGGAAAAAGACCATTGCGGCTCCTGCCGGCGCTGCATCGATATCTGCCCGACCGACGCCTTCCCCGCACCCTACCAGGTCGATGCACGGCGATGCATCGCCTATCTCACGATCGAGCACAAGGGAGCGATCGCGCGGGAGTTTCGCGCGAAGATCGGAAATCGCATCTTCGGCTGCGACGATTGCATCGCCGTCTGCCCCTGGAACAAGTTCGCGCAGGGCGCGCGCGATGCGAGGCTCGCGACACGCAAGGATCTCCTGCACAAACCGCTCGTGGAATATGCGATGCTCGATGACGCGGGCTTCCGCGCGCTTTTCGCGGGAACGCCCATCAAGCGGACGGGGCGCGACCGATTCCTGCGCAATGTCCTGATCGGCATCGGCAACAGCGGCAATCCGGCTCTCGCGGCCTCTGCCGAGCCGCATCTCGATGATCCTCATCCGCTGGTGCGCGGAGCGGCGGTGTGGGCGCTGTCGCGCCTGCTTGCGGCTGAAGCCTTTGCGGACCTCGCGCGCCGCCGAGCCCCCGCCGAAACCGACGAGCCAGTGCGCGAGGAATGGGAACTCGCGTTGATGGAATTGCCCCTTGCAGAAACCACATCCGGCACGGCATGAAACCGGCATGAATCTGCTGATCCTGGGTTTGGGCTATTCGGCTCGCGCTTTCGCCCTGGAAGCGCGCGGGCTGTTCCCCTCCATCGTCGTTACCGCGCGTTCGCCAGAGAAGGTCGCGCGATTGCGCGGCGAGGGCTGGAGCGCCCTGCCCTTCGATGGCGAAAGCGCCTCGCCCGAACTGGAAGCAGCAATCTCTGGCGCGAGCCACGTGCTTGTTTCCGCGCCGCCCGGCGAGCGCGGCGATCCCGCGCTGCGCGTTTTGCGCGCTGCGCTCGCGGCCTCGCCCGCGCTGAAGCGCGTCATGTATCTCTCCACCATCGGGGTTTATGGCGACCATGACGGGCAGTGGGTGGATGAGGAAAGCCCGCTCAGGCCCGTATCGCTGCGCGCGCGCCAGCGCCTCGCGGCCGAGGAGGCTTGGCAGGCTTTCGCGCGGCAGAAGGCTTGCGATCTCGGGATTTTCCGCCTCTCCGGCATCTATGGGCCCGGGCGTTCGGCCATCGATAACCTGCGCGCCGGCACAGCGCGTCGCATCATCAAGCCGGGGCAGATGTTCAATCGCATCCATGTCGCGGATATTGCCGGGGCGCTGGTGGCCGCGAGCCACCATGAGGGACCGCTCGGCACCTTCAACCTCACGGATCACGAGCCCGCGCCGCCGCAGGATGTGGTGGAATTCGCCGCATTGCTGCTTGGGCTTCCCGTGCCGCCGGATATCCCGTTCGAGGCGGCTGAACTTTCCGAGATGGGTCGCAGCTTCTATGGCGAGAACAAATGTGTCGCGAATGGGCTGATCCGCTCCACGCTCCGCTACCGCTTCCGCTGCCCCACCTATCGGGAGGGGCTGCGGGCCTGTCTCTGAACGCGGCCTTCAGACCGCGTAGCGGCTCGCATCCACGCCGTAATGCTCAATGTAGCGCGGATCGATATCGGCCACGCGGAGCGTGACGAACACATCCGTCGTGCCGAACTGGTGATCGATCACCGCGCCGTCGCCAAAGGTCGCGCCGAGGCGCAGATAGCCCTTGATGAGCGGCGGCAGCGCCTTCATCGCAGCTTTGATATCCACCGCCTCGCGGGGGCGGCGATCCATCCGCACATGCAGGCCCGGCAGTGCCTTCACACGGGCATTGCGGTTGCCCGCGGCGTGGTGCTCCAGGAAGGCGAGCGCCAGCGAGAGGGCTTCGGGCTCGATGCCCTCGAAGCTCGCGCAGCCGAACATCACATCGATGCGGTGATGCAGGATATAGCGCCAGACACCGTGCCAGAGCAGCTCCACGGTCCGCTTGTCGCGATAGGGCTTGAGCACGCAGGAGCGCCCGAGTTCCAAGAGCCGGAGGCCGCGATTGCCATCGAGAAAGCGCGAGAGATCGTATTCGCCAGCCGTGTAGAAATCGGCGCCGGCCGCCTCGGCCACATCCGATCTCAACAGCCGGTAGGTGCCGATCACCTTGGGTTTCACCTGGCCGAATCGATTGATCTTGCCCTTGCGGTCGACAACCATGATGTGGTCGCAGAGCCGGTCATAGGGGTCGATGTCCCGCCGCGAGAGGAAGCCGCGCGCGTCAGCCCTGGCGCCCATCTCCTCGTAGAACACCTTGAAGCGCAGGCGCTGGCAGCGGCGAATGTCCTTCGTCGTTCGCGCGAGGCGAACTTCCAGATCGCCGATCCGGCCGAGGATATCGGGCATGCCGCCTGTATCGCGCACAATCCGCTCGGTGGGGTTGAGGCGTGTGACCAGTTCGCGGGAAAAGCGGGGGACAGGGGCCAGCGCGCCCCAGCGGCGGTTTGAAGAGGCGGATATGGCGGACGCGCCGGAGCGCGGGCGAAGCATGGCAGGCTCTCCTGCCGGTATGTTTCCGAAGGGAAACCCGGACCGGCTGTCAAAGTAGATGCCCAGTATTCGTGACGAAGTCATGACCGAGGCGCGATCACGCGACGGCGCGGGGTGCCTTCAGCAGGCGATCCAGCGCCAGAAGGAAAGGCTCGCGGTCGAGCGGCTTGGCGAGGAAGGCGTCGAAGCCGGCCGCAAGGCAGGCCTCGCGATCTTCCCGGAAGGCATTGGCCGTGAGTGCGAGCGCCGGCACCGGCTGGCGTTTCAGGCGCTTTTCCACCGCCCGCCACTGCGCAATGGCGGAAAGGCCGTCGAGTTCGGGCATCCGAACGTCGAACAGTACGCAATCGAAAGGTGTCCCGCCGGGCGTGATGCTCGCCTGAAGGAGATCGAGCGCCTCGCGGCCCGTGGAGGCGCGGATCGGCTTTCCGCCAAGCCGCTCCACCAGTCGGCCGGCCAGCAGGGCGTTGATGTCGTTGTCCTCGGCAATCAGCACCCGCCGGCCGAGGAGCGGCTCGGCGAGCAGCGTCTCGCCTTCAGCCATGGTGATCCTGCCAGGCTGGCCGGGTTCCCAATCGGTGAGCTGGGCCAGAAGCGAGCGACGACGCACGGGCTTGACCAGATAGCGATCGAACCCGGCCGCCTGCGGTGCTCCGAAGGCGCGGCGCTCGAAGGGCGACAGAAGCACGAGATTGCGGCGGCATCCGACCGCATTTCCGGCCGAAACCAGCGCGCGCGCATCCTCCGGCCCGAGGGCTGCATCGATCATCATCAGATCCGGCCGGAAGTCGCGGATCGTCCCAAGGGCTTCGGCGGGCGAGGTCGCATGACGCGTTTCCGCCTCGACCTCCGCCAGGGTGCGGGCGATGAAGCGCCCCTCGAAGGCGCCGGGGCTGACGACCAGCACGCGCCGGCCTGCCAGCTCGGGAACCGCCTCGGCGCGCGGCGACGCAGCGGATTGCGGCGTTTCCAGCGGCAGCAGCAGGGTGAAGACGGAGCCTTGTCCCTCGGTGCTTTCCAGAGTGATGTCGCCACCCATCAGCCGCGCGAGGCGACGGGAGATCGCGAGGCCCAGCCCGGTGCCGCCATGGCAGGCGGCGGTTTCACGATCTGCCTGTTCGAACTCGGCGAAAATCGCTTCCTGCCGGCCCTCGGGAATGCCCGGCCCGGTATCGGCGATGCGGATGGCAAGGCCGTGCTCGCCCTGCCGCGCGAGGGTGAGGCCAACCCCGCCGCGTTCGGTGAACTTCACCCCATTGCCTGCGAGGTTGGTGACGATCTGGCGGAGGCGATTGCCATCGGCGCGGATGATCGCCGGAACATCGCTCGCAAGATGCGCCGCGATTTCCAGGCCCTTGCCCTGCGCCCGGGGTGCCAGCAATTCGACGACCCCTTCGAGGAGCGGCCCGATCTCCACCTCCTCCTCGGCGATGGTCAGCTTGCCGGCCTCGATGCGCGAGAAATCGAGAATCTCCTCGATGAGGGTCAGCAGGGCCTCGCCGGAGGTCTTGATGGCGCGCGCGTAATTCGCCTGCTCGGGATCGAGGCGCGTGTCGAGCATCAGGTCGGCCATGCCCAGAACGCCATTGAGCGGCGTGCGGATTTCATGGCTGACCGTGGCAAGAAAGCGCGATTTCGCTTCATTGGCCGCCTCGACCTCGGCCTGTGCACGGCCAATGCGCTCCAGCCGGTCGGCCAGCCTGGCACGCTCCCCTTCCAGGGCCACAAGCTCCGCGCGCTGGCGGCGCTGGTCGGCGATCAGCCACAGGCAGATCGCCAGCGCCACGATCGCAACCGCGCCCAGAATCGAAGCAAAAGCCCAGGCGAGCCCCGCCGAATTCACCGCAAACATGACGCCCACCAGACTGATCTTGTGGCTGTTTTTCTTGTTCTTTGCGACCAGCATGGCGCGCGATGGTGAACAACGCCTTGGGCGGATTCCGGAATCACCGCTTCTGCTTAAGGGAAGCTTCCGTTCACCTTGACCTAAACCGCTTCGAGCGCGCGGGCGCGCATGGCCACGGCTTCCGCGAGATGGCGGCGGGAGACATGCTCTTCGCCATCAAGGTCTGCAAGCGTGCGCCCGACCTTCAGGATGCGATGGAAAGCCCGGGCCGACAATTTCAGCTTCTCCGCCGCCTGCCGCAGAAGCGCAGCACCCTCGGCATCGGGCCGGGCGATCTCTTCGACCAGTGCGGCCGGCGCGGCGGCATTGGTGCGGATATCCGGCGCGCCAAGGGTTTCGAACCGCGATTGCTGGATGGCGCGCGCCCGCGCCACCCGCTTCCCGACATCGGCCGAACGCTCCTTCGGCGGCGGCAAAAGCAGATCGTTGAGATCGACCGCCGAGACCTCGATCAGCAGGTCGAAGCGGTCGATCAGCGGGCCCGAAAGGCGCCCCACATATTGCGCCATGCATTTTTCGTTCGGCGCGCGCTTGCAGGCATAGCCCGCTTCGAGCGCCCGGCCGCAGCGGCACGGGTTCATCGCCGCCACGAGCTGGAACCGCGCGGGATAGGTCGCGCGATGGTTCGCGCGGCTGACGACCACCTCGCCGGTCTCGATGGGCTGGCGCAGGGAATCGAGCGCCTGGGCCGAGAATTCCGGCAATTCATCGAGGAAGAGCACGCCGCGATGCGAGAGGCTGACCTCGCCGGGCTTGGCGTGCAACCCGCCCCCGGTCAGCGCGGCCATGCTCGCGGAATGGTGCGGCGCACGGAAAGGGCGCCGGTCCGTCAGCGCGCCATCCCCCAGAAGCCCGGCAATGGAATGCACCATCGAGACTTCCAGCAATTCGCGCGGCTCAAGCGGCGGCAGGATGGAGGGCAGCCGCGCCGCGAGCATGGACTTGCCCGCGCCGGGCGGCCCGGCCATCAGCAGGTGATGCCCGCCGGCCGCCGCGATTTCCAGCGCGCGCTTGGCGCTTTCCTGCCCCTTGATGTCACCGAGATCGCGCAGCACGCCATCCGCCGTGCGGATGGCCGGCTCCGGCCGGCGCAAGACCTGCGTGCCCTTGAAGTGGTTCGCGAGCTGGATGAGGTTCTGGGGTGCCAGAATATCAATCGCGTCGCCTGCCCAGGCCGCTTCCGCGCCGGAGGCCCTGGGGCAGATGAGCCCGAGCGAACGGCCTTGCGCGGAAATCGCCGCCGGCAGCACGCCCGCGACCGGCGAGAGCGAGCCATCCAGCGCGAGTTCGCCCAGCACGCAATATCCATCGAGCGCATCCGGCGGGATCGCGCCGATCGCGGCCATCACGCCGAGCGCGATGGGGAGATCGTAATGGCTGCCTTCCTTCGGCAGATCTGCTGGCGCCAGATTGACGACGATGCGCTTCGCCGGCAGCGCGAGACCGGAGGCGGTGAGCGCGGCACGCACCCGCTCGCGCGATTCCGCCACCGCCTTGTCCGGCAGGCCGACGAGCACGAAGGCCACCAACCCGCTCGCCACCTGCACCTGAACATCGACCGGTCGCGCCTCGATGCCCTCGAAGGCGACAGTCGCGACGCGTGACACCATGATCCCGACCCCCAAAACCGCCAATACCCTAGCGGCTGGGAACAAAATGGCAACCGGGATCAGGAAGAGCCGATCAGGATGCCGACGGCCAGCACCAGCGCCCCTCCGACAATCACCTGCATGATGGAGCGCATGAACGGCGTCTCCATGTATTTCGTGCGGATCCAAGCAATCGCCACCAGCTCCACCGCCACGATGGCCGCAGCGAGCGAGGTCGCGATCCAGAAGGCGTTCGGGACGGAGTTCGGCACGAGATAAGGCAGTGCATGGCCGAGGCCGCCCACGGTGGTCATCACCCCGCAGGCAATGCCGCGCAGCCAGGGCGAGCCGCGACCGGAAATCTTCCCGTCATCGCTCATCGCTTCCGTGATGCCCATGGAGATGCCCGCGCCGATGGAAGCCGCAAGGCCGACCAGGAAGGTCTCCCAGTTGTTCTTGGTGGCGAAGGCGGCCGCGAAGAGCGGCGCAAGCGTGGAGACCGAACCATCGATCAGCCCCGCGAGTCCCGGCTGCACATAGGTCAGCACGAACTGGCGGTGACTTGCGGCCTTCTCGCCCTCGATCGCATCGGTGGTGATGAGTTCACCCTCAAGCCGCTCGGCCTTCTTCTCGTGGCCGCGCTCGATCTCCGCGAGGTTCAGGAACATCTCGCGCAGGCGCGTGTCGAGCGATTGCGCGGCGGCGCGATCGTAGAAATTCGCAGCCTGGATTTCCATCAGCGCGGCTTCGGCGCGCATCTGCTCGGGTTTCAGGTTCTTGGTCCACCACATCGGGCGGCGGGTGAGGAAGTCGCTCACATCCTCGCGGCGGATGGGCGGAAGGTGCTCGCCGAACCGCTGGCGATAAAGGTCGTAGAGCATCGCGCGATGGCCGCGCTCTTCCTCGGCCATGCCTTCGAAGAGCCGCGCGGAGGCGGGAAACTCTGTCGCGCAGGCCTCGGCGAAGCTCTGGTAGATGCGGCTGTCCTCTTCCTCGTTGGCGATGGCCAGTGCAAGAACCTCGCGCTCCGTGAGTTCGGCGACGCGCTTGCGCGTGGAAAACACCGACAGGAACCCCATCACGATACCTCATTCCATGGACCCGAACACGCGCGCATTCTTTCGAATGATTCTAAACTAGGCAAGCGCGACTTGAGGTGGGAATGCCATTTTGACCCTGAGGGCAAGAATTTTCTGCGGCCCCCGAATGCCTTCGGCAAATGCGCCCCGCACTCCATGGAACAAGAGAAGGACATTCTGCTTGCGGGGTCGTGGCGTTCGGTATATCGAATTGTTCGTCAAACGGAACGTTTCGTTCTTCAACACAGTTTCGCTGGAGCCCGCCAATGACCTTCTCCCTTTCCCGCCGCCAGGCCCTCGGTGTCGTTCTCGGTGGCGCGATAGCGGCCCCTTCCGTGCTGCGTGCGCAGGCCATCAAGGAAATTCGCATCGACTGGGCGACCTATAACCCGCTGAGCCTCATCCTGCGTGACCAGAAGCTGCTCGAAACGGAATTCGAGAAGGAGAAGATCGCAATCCGCTGGGTGCAATCGGCCGGCTCCAACAAGGCGCTGGAATTCCTCAATGCCGGCTCCATCGATTTCGGCTCCACCGCCGGTGCCGCCGCCCTGCTCGGCAGGATCAATGGCAATCCCATCCAGTCCATCTCGGTGTTCTCACGCCCGGAATGGACCGCTCTCGTCACGAAGCCCGGTAAGGGTGTCGAGAAGGTCGCGGATCTCAAGGGCAAGTCGATTGCCGTGACACGCGGCACGGACCCGCATATCTTCCTGATCCGCGCGCTGGCCGAAGCCGGCCTGAAGGAGCGTGACGCCCGCCTCGTGCTGCTGCAGCATGCCGATGGCCGCACGGCGCTCGCCCGCGGCGATGTCGATGCCTGGGCGGGCCTCGACCCGCTGATGGCTGCCGCTGAACTCGAGGATGGCGCGGCCCTGTTCCATCGCAGGCCCGAGCATAACACCTGGGGCATCCTCAATACGCCAACAGCCTTTGCCGAGAAGAACCCCGAAATCGTCAAGCGCGTGATCAATGTCTACGAAACGGCCCGCAAGGCCGCCCTGGCTGACATCAAGCCGGTGCAAGCCGCACTGGTGGCCGCTGCCCGCCTGCCGGAGCCGGTGATCGCCCGGCAGTTGACCCGCACCGATCTTTCGACCAGCGTGATCGGCAAGGTGCAGGCCGAGACCATAACGGCCGCCGGCGTGGCGCTGCAGGAAGCGGGCGTGATCAAGGCGGATGTTGATGTGAAGGGGGTTGTCGCCTCCCTCATCGAGCCCAAATTCACGGCGCATCTCGCGTCCTGATCAGGAGAAACCCATCCCGTGAGCGACACCACGCTTGCGTCTTCGCGCGCTGAAAACGCATCGGTCTCCGCCTGGCGCGTTTTTTCCTGGAAAGGCTGGATCGGGCTGATCCTTCCCGTGCTGCTCGCGGTTCTGCTCGAATGGGGCGTGAGTGTGGGCTGGCTGGAAGGGCGCTTCACGCCGCCACCCTCCAAGATCGCGGCGACGCTGGGCGAACTCATCGCTTCAGGCGAATGGTTCCGCCATGCGCTGGCGACAGGCGGGCGCGTGGCCCTCGGCTTCCTGTTCGGCGCGGGCGCGGGCATCGTGCTTGGCACGCTCTCCGGCGCGGTTCCCGTCATCCGCCGTCTCATCGACCCCACGATCCAGGCCCTGCGCGCGGTGCCCTCCATCGCCTGGGTGCCCTTGTTTATCCTCTGGTTCGGCATTTTCGAGACGTCGAAAATCACCCTGATCGCCGTCGGGGTGTTTTTCCCCGTCTATCTCGGCGTGCTGGGCGCCGTGCTCTCGATCGATCGCAAGGTGATCGAGGTGGGGCGCGTCTTCCGCCTCTCGAAGCTGGAAACCGGGCGCCGCATCCTGCTCCCGGCCACGCTTCCGGCACTCGTGACCTCGCTGCGCGCGGGGCTGGGACTGGGCTGGATGTTCGTGGTCGCGGCCGAGATCATGGGGGCCAGCGAGGGACTTGGCTTCCTGCTGGTCGATGGCCAGCAGGTGGGGCGCTCCGATCTCATCGTTTCGGCGATCCTCTCCTTCGCCTTTCTCGGCTTCCTCACGGATGCGCTGCTCGCCGCCGCCACGCGCCCCTTCCTGCGCTGGCGCGACGACCTCTCGACCACCGAGAAGAACTGAAGGGAGAAGGGCTGATGCTGAAACTGGATTCCGTGTCGCGCACCTTCCCCGGCGGTCAGGAAGCCTTGCGCAACATCGCGCTCGACATCGCGCAGGGCGAGATCGTGGCGATGGTCGGCGGCTCGGGCTGCGGGAAGACCACGCTTCTCCGCCTCATCGCCGGGCTCGATGCGCCGTCAACCGGCCGAATCGAACTCGACGGCCTGGACCTGCATGAGCCTTCCGCCGATGTCGGCATCATCTTCCAGGAGCCGCGCCTGCTGCCCTGGCTCGGCGTGGCGGACAACATCGCCTTCGGCATCGCGCATCTGCCCAGGGCGGAACGCGAGGCGCGCGTGAGCCGCGCGCTGCTGCGCATCGGTCTCGCCGGCTACGAGACACGCTGGCCGCGCGAACTTTCGGGCGGGCAGGCCCAGCGCGTGGCGATTGCCCGCGCGCTGGTGACACAGCCCAAGGTGCTGCTGCTCGACGAACCCTTCTCCGCGCTCGACGCCTTCACGCGCGCTTCCCTGCATGAGCATCTGCTCGCCTTGTGGGAAACCGACCGCGTGAGCCTGCTGATCGTCACGCATGATGTGGATGAGGCCGTAACGCTCGCCGATCGCATCGTGGTGATGCAGCCGAAGCCGGGGCGGATCTTCACCGAAATCGGGGTCGATCTCCCCCGCCCGCGCGACCGGCGCTCGGATGAATTCCATGCCTTGAGCCGCCGCGTGCTCGATGCGCTTGACGGATCGCTCACGGAAGGCCAATCCAGCCCCGCGCCCGGCAAGAACGAAACCGCCGCCTTCTGGTGGTAAGCCGGCCGACGAGGTGGATGATGTCCGAGACCGTGATCGACGCCGAAGCCCTCCGTGCGCTTCAGGCGCCGCTGAAGGCGAAATATCGCGAGGATCAGAGCGCGGCCATCATCACCCTTCGCGCCAGTGGCGAGATCGACGAGGCGAAAATCGCCTGCAAGCTCGAAACGGGTCGCGCCATCGCGGAAGCGGGCCTTCACCCTCTCACGGGCGGCTCGGGCGCGGAACTCTGCTCCGGCGACATGCTGCTCGAGGCGCTCGTCGCCTGCGCGGGCGTGACGCTGAAGGCCGTCTCGACCGCGCTCAACATTCCGCTGCGCGCCGGCCACGTGATGGCCGAGGGCGATCTCGATTTCCGCGGCACACTCGGCGTCGACAAGGAAGCCCCGGTAGGGTTCAAGGCGATCCGCCTGATCTTCAAGCTCGACACCGAAGCGAGCGAGGAGCAGATCGCGCAACTCATCAAGCTGACGGAACGCTATTGCGTGGTGTTCCAGACGCTGCGCAACCCCGCCGCCTCCAGTGTGCAGGTCGAGCGCGTCTGATGCTCGCGGAAGCCACGCTTCTGCTTCTTGCAAAAATGGGGGTCGCCGCGACGATTGTGGTGGCGGTTTCGATCATCGCTGAAAAATCCAAGCCGTTTATCGCGGCCATGGTGGCGACCCTGCCGGTGGCTGCGGGTCCGGCGCTGGTCTTTCTTGCGCTGGGGCATGATGACGCCTTCATGGCTTCCGCGTTGGTGGGAAGCCTCATCACCAACATGGCGCTGGCCTTCTACATCTCGGCCTATGGCTCGCTGGCGCAGCGTTTTTCCACGCTGCCCGCCCTTGGCGGAGCCTTCCTGCTCTGGCTCGCGCTGGGCCTTGCCCTGAAGCAGCTGCCATGGAACATGTCTCTCGCATTGCTTGCCAATCTGGGGGTCTATCTCGCCTTCATCCCGCTCACGCGGCATTTTCTTGCGGCGCGGGCGGGTGCCCTGCCGCCCCGGCCTTGGTTCGCGCTGCCAGTGCGCGCACTCGGCGCTTCCGCGTTGGTCGCGGCGATCACGCTGCTGAGCGATCGCATTGGCCCCTATGGCTCCGGCTGGCTCGCGGTTTTCCCGGTGGTGCTCTCGAGCCTCATCGTCATCCTGCAGCCGCGCATCGGCGGACCTGCGACTGCCGCGATGATCGTGAGCGGCCTGCCCGGCATGATCGGCTTCGCGATCGCGCTTGCGGCCGCCTCGATCCTTTCCGAGCCCGTCGGGCGCTACGCGGCGCTGGCGGTCGGGCTTGTTATCACGCTCATCTGGAATGGCGCATTGGTGCTGATGCGCGGCCGGCAGGCCTGAGTCTCATTTCCCGCTGAGCATCGCCTTCAGCCGATAGAGCGCCTCTTGCGCCTCGCGCGGGCTCATCTCGTCAGGATCGAGCAAGCGCAAGGCCTCATGCACGGGATCAGCGCCAGCCTGAAACGGCGGCGGGGCGCTTTCCGCCACACGGAAGAGCGGCAGATCATCCGGGCTGGCAAGGCGGGGATGCGCGCGATCCGCCTTCTCGAGTTCCGCAAGGATGGAGCCGGCGCGCGCCACGACAGAGGTCGGAAGACCCGCGAGTTTCGCAACCTGGATGCCGTAGGAACGATCCGCCGCACCGGGAATCACCTCGTGCAGGAAGATGACATCGCCCTTGAAGGTCGTGACTTTCATCGTCACCGGGGCGAGGCGCGGAAGGCGGCTCCCGAGCGCGGTGAGTTCATGGAAATGCGTGGCAAAAAGCGCGCGACAGCGATTCTGTTCGTGCAGGTGCTCGATGGCCGCCCAGGCGATGGAAAGACCATCATAGGTGGCGGTGCCGCGCCCGATCTCATCGAGGATCACCAGCGCGCGCGGGCCGGACTGGTTGAGGATCGCCGCCGTTTCGACCATCTCGACCATGAAGGTCGAGCGGCCACGCGCAAGGTCATCGGCTGCGCCGACGCGGGAGAAAAGCCGGTCCACGAGGCCAATGCGGGCGCTTTGCGCCGGCACGAAGCTTCCCATCTGCGCGAGGATCGCGATCAGCGCGTTCTGGCGCAGATAGGTCGATTTGCCGGCCATGTTCGCGCCGGTGACAAGCAGGATGCGCCCGCCCTTCTCGCTGCCTGAGAGATCGCAAGGGTTCGCGATGAAGCTCTCGCCCGCCTTTCGCAAGGCCGCCTCGACAACCGGATGGCGTCCGCCCGCGATCTCGAAATCGAGCCCCTCTGTGATGAGGGGACGCGTGTAATTCTCGCGATCCGCCAGTTCCGCGAGGCTTGCGAGGCAATCCAGTTGCGCAAGCGCTTCCGCCACGCGGCGCAAGGGTTTCTCCTCGGCCAGAAGGGCTGCGGCGAAAGCCTCGAAATGGCGCAATTCGCATTTCAGAGCCCGATCCGAGGCTTCGAGGATTTTCCGCTCCAGCCCGCCGAGTTCCGTGGTGGTGAAGCGCATCGCGCCGGCCATGGTCTGGCGGTGCACGAACTGGCCCTGATGCGGTGGCTGGAGCAGTCTTTCGCCCACCGCCTGTGGCACTTCGATGAAATAGCCAAGCTGGTTGTTGTGCTTGATGCGGAGCGTGCGGGCATCAATTTCTTCGCGGTAGCGCGTCTCCAGCCCGGCAATCACGCCACGGCTGTCGATTTTCAGCGCGAGGCATTCATCGAGTTCGGGGTCAAAGCCGGGGCGAATGAAGCCGCCATCGCGCCGCACGAGCGGCAAATCCTCCGCCAGGCCGGCCATCACGCGACGACCGAGCGCGCCGGGTGCCCGCGCGAGCGCTTCGCGCGCATCGGCGATGAGCGCCGGCACCTCGGCGGGAAGCGCGCTCGCCAGTTCCTCCGCCGCGAGAATGGCGCGGGCGATGGCCTGGAGGTCACGCGGGCCGGCGCGATCGAGCGCTAGGCGCGTCAGCGAACGGAGGAGGTCCGGCGCCTCGCCAAGCGAAGCCCGCAAGGCGCGTCGCCGATCGGAATTTTCGATCAGGAAACCGATGGCTTCCTGCCGCGCTTCGATCACCGCGAGAGAGAGGCCCGGCGCCTCGAGCCATTGCGCGAGGAGCCGCCCGCCAGCCGCCGTCACCGTCCGGTCGATGGTCGCAAGCAGGCTGCCCGCGCGCTCTCCGGCGAGGGTGCGGGTGAGTTCAAGGTTCAGCCGCGTGGCGGCATCAATCGCCATGGTCTCGGCGGAGGCGCGCCGGCGCGGGGCCATCAGCGGCGCGCGCTGGCCAAGCTGCGTCCGGTCCAGATAGGCGATCAGCGCCCCGAGCGCCGCAACTTCCGGCCGGGAGAAGCCGCCGAAGGCATCGAGCGTGGCCACACCGAAGTAATCGAGCAATCGCCGCTCGGCCGAAGCCGGGTCGAACCCGTCGCGCGCCTGCCGGGTGATGGCGAAACCGGGATTATGCCAGAGAATACTGAGGTTCTTCTCTTCCAGCAGCGCATCGGGCACGAGCATCTCGCGCGGGTCGAGCCGGGCAATTTCGCCGGCAAGATCGGCTTCACCCACGCGACCCGCCACGATTTCGCCGGTGGAGAGATCAACCGCGGCCAGCGCGTAATCCCATTGCTCGTCCCCAGCTTTCTGGCGGGCGATGGCGGTGAGCAGGCTCGCGCGGCGCGCATCGAGCAGGCCATCCTCGGTGATGGTGCCGGGCGTGACGATGCGCACGACATCGCGCCGAACCACGGCCTTGGAGCCACGCTTCCTCGCTTCCGCCGGGTCTTCCAGCTGCTCGCAGATCGCCACGCGATGGCCCGCGGCGATGAGGCGGTGGAGATATTCATCGGACCGCGTGACGGGCACGCCGCACATCGGGATATCCTCGCCGGCATGCTTGCCGCGCTTCGTGAGCACGATCCCGAGCGTGCGCGATGCGATTTCCGCATCGCGGAAGAACAGCTCGTAGAAATCCCCCATGCGGTAGAAGAGCAGGCAATCCGGGTTCGCGGACTTGATCTCGATATATTGCGCCATGGAGGGCGTTGCGTTCGGGTCGCGCGGCGGTGCCTCGTAGGGCTCCTGCGGAGGATCGAAAGCGGGGTCACGCATCGCAAACGGGCTCCTGGGAAAGGCGGCCTGATACTTTGGCCTAGCATGTCTGGGGAAATCCACGAAAGTCCGATGCGAATGTTCGATTGCCCTTGGCTTGAGCCTTGGGGATAACCTTCGTAAGGGTGGAGGCTCGGCAGCATGCCGGCCGGCTGCGCGGGACAGCCGGGCCCGAAAGACAAGAGAGAAAAGACACGATGCCTGGCGAATTCGACAAGCGCCCCCACACACGCCCCACCTTCACCGACCAGGAAGCGCTCGATTTTCACTCGCGCGGCAAGCCGGGGAAGCTTGAAGTCGTTCCAACCAAGCCGATGGCGACGCAGCGCGATCTGTCGCTTGCCTATTCGCCCGGCGTCGCGGTGCCTGTGAAGGCCATCGCCGCCGACCCCGCCACGGCCTATGATTACACGGCGCGCGGGAACATGGTCGCGGTCATCTCGAACGGCACGGCTATCCTCGGCCTCGGCAATCTCGGCGCGCTCGCTTCCAAGCCGGTGATGGAAGGCAAGAGCGTGCTCTTCAAGCGCTTTGCCGACATCGATTCGATCGATCTCGAGGTCGATACCGAGGATGCCGACGCCTTCATCAACGCCGTGCGTTATCTCGGCCCTTCCTTCGGCGGCATCAATCTCGAGGATATCAAGGCGCCGGAATGCTTCATCATCGAGCAGCGCCTCAAGGAATTGATGGATATCCCCGTCTTCCATGACGACCAGCATGGCACGGCGATCATCGCGGCGGCGGGCCTGCTGAACGCGCTGGAAATCACGGGCCGCGACATCCATTCGACGCGTCTTGTGGTCAACGGCGCAGGCGCGGCGGGCATTGCCTGCGTCGAACTTCTTAAGGCCATGGGCTTCAAGCCCGAGAACGTGATGCTCTGCGACACGAAGGGCGTGATCTACCAGGGCCGCACCGAGGGCATGAACCAGTGGAAGAGCGCCCATGCCGTGCCCACCACGTCGCGCAGCCTTGCCGATGCGATGAAGGGCGCCGATGCCTTCTTCGGCCTTTCGCAGAAAGGAGCGCTCACGAATGAGATGGTGGCCTCCATGGCGGATAACCCCATCATCTTCGCCATGGCGAATCCCGACCCGGAAATCCTGCCGGAAGAAGTGGCCGCCATCCGCAACGATGCGATCATGGCCACGGGCCGTTCGGATTATCCGAACCAGGTCAACAACGTGCTGGGCTTCCCCTATCTCTTCCGTGGCGCGCTCGATGTGCAGGCGAGCGCCATCAACATGGAAATGAAGATCGCCGCCGCCGAGGCGCTTGCGCAACTCGCGCGGGAGGATGTGCCGGATGAGGTGGCCGCCGCCTATGCCGGCTCCCGCCCCCGCTTCGGGCGCGATTACATCATCCCCGTGCCGTTCGATCCGCGCCTCATGGCGCGCATCTCGAGCGCGGTGGCCGTCGCGGCCATGGAAACCGGTGTCGCCCGCAAGCCGCTGAAGAGCCGGCAGGATTACGAGCGTGCGCTCTCCGCCCGCCGCGATCCGGTCGCCGGCGTCCTCGCGCGTGTCTTCGAGCAGGTGCGTCGCCGCCCGAAGCGCGTCGTGTTCGCGGAAGGCGAGGAGGAGGCGGTGATGCGCGCCGCCGTGAGCTTCGTGACGCAGGATCTCGGCACGGCCATCCTCGTGGGGCGCGAGGATCGCATCCAGCAGACGGCTGCGCAGAATGGCATCGACCTGAAAGGCGGAATCGAGATCATCAATGCGCGGATTTCCACTCGCAACGCGGCCTATACGCAGTTTCTCTATGAAAAACTGCAGCGCAACGGCTATCTGCAGCGCGATTGCCAGCGCCTGATCAACAATGACCGCAACACCTTCGCGGCCTCCATGGTGACTCTGGGCGATGCCGATGCGATGGTGACGGGCGTGACGCGCAACTACTCCGCCGCGCTTTCGGAAATCCGCCGCGTCATTGCCGACAAGCCCGGCCATCGCGCCATTGGCGTGAGCCTGGTGCTCGCGCGCGGGCGCACCGTGATGGTCGCGGATACGGCGATCCACGAAATGCCCACGGCCGAGGAACTCGCGGATATCGCGGTGGAAGCCGCCGGTGCCGCCCGCCGGCTCGGCTACACCCCGCGCGTGGCCCTTCTCGCCTTCTCGACCTTCGGCAATCCGGAATCCGAGCGCTCCGAGCGTGTGCGCGAGGCGGTGGAGATCCTCGATCGCCGCCGCGTCGATTTCGAATATGACGGCGAGATGGGGGCTGACGTGGCCTTGAACCCGGAAATCATGGCGGCCTATCCGTTCTGCCGGCTCTCCGGGCCGGCGAATGTGCTCGTCATGCCGGCCTTCCACTCGGCGGCCATCGCCACGAAGATGCTGCAGGAACTCGGCGGCTCCACCGTCATCGGTCCGCTCATCATCGGGCTGGACCGAGCGGTGCAGATCGCGCCGATCAATGTGCGCGACAGCGACCTCGTGAACATGGCGACGCTCGCGGCCTTCGGCATCGGCGGCTGATGCGCCCGCGCTTCGAGGCGCTGCCCATCGAGGAGGCGCTGCCGGGCCTGCGGCAGGCGCTCTCTGCGGGAAATCGCGCGCTGCTCGTCGCTCCGCCAGGAGCAGGCAAGACGACGCGCGTGCCGCTCGACCTGCTGGACGCCCCCTGGCGCGGGGATGGCACGATCCTCGTGCTTGAACCGCGCCGCATCGCCGCTCGCGGCGCGGCCAGCCGCATGGCAAGCCTGCTCGGCGAAGCTTTGGGCGAAACCGTGGGCCTGCGCACCCGTTTCGAAAGCAGAACAAGCGCGAGAACCCGCATTCTCGTGGTCACCGAGGGTGTTTTTGCCCGCATGGCGGTGGATGACCCGGGCTTGCCCGGCCTCGCCGCCGTGCTCTTCGATGAATTCCACGAGCGCTCGCTCGATGCCGATTTCGGCCTCGCTCTGGCTCTGGAATCGCAAGGCGCGCTGCGGCCCGATCTCCGGCTCCTCGTGATGTCCGCGACACTGGACGACCAGCGCCTCTCGACCCTGCTGGGCGATGCGCCGGTCATCCGCTCCGAGGGTCGTACATTCCCCATCGAGACGCGCTACACGGGACGGGACGGAACGAAGCGCATCGAGGAGCAGGTGGCAGGCGCGATTCTGGCGGCCTTGCGCGGCGAGCGCGGCTCCATCCTCGCCTTCCTGCCGGGCCAAGGCGAGATCGAGCACGTCGCGCGCCTGCTGGAAGAGGCGAAACTCCCGGCGGATGCCGATCTCTGCCCGCTTTACGGCGCGCTGGATTTCGCCAAGCAGGATGCCGCGATCCGCCCCGCGCCGGCCGGGCGGCGGAAGATCGTGCTGGCGACGAGCCTCGCCGAGACCTCCCTCACCATCGAAGGCGTGCGGATCGTGATCGATTCCGGCCTTGCCCGCGTGCCGCGCCATGAGCCGGATCTCGGCCTCTCGCGGCTTGAAACGGTGCGTGTCTCGCGCGCCTCGGCGGATCAGCGGCGTGGTCGGGCGGGTCGCACGGAGCCCGGCATCGCCATCCGCCTTTGGGATGAGGCGCAGGATCAGGGCCTGCTGCCTTTCAACCGGCCGGAAATCCTCGAAGCCGATCTCTCGCGCTTCCGGCTCGATTGCGCGGGCGCGGGCATCACCGATCCCCTAAGCCTCGCGCTGCTCGATCCGCCGCCGAAAACGGCGTTGCGCGAGGCGACGAAGCTTCTCACGGAACTCGGCGCTTTGGATGAAGCCGGCCGCCTCACGGCGCGCGGGCGGCACTTGCGCGAATTGCCGCTGGAGCCAAGGCTTGCCGCCCTGGTGCTCGAAAGCGCTCGGCGCGGGCAGGCGGAGGATGGCGCGCTCCTTGCCGTGCTCATTTCCGAACGCGGCCTTGGCGGCAATGTCAGCGATGCCGCCAGCCGGCTCGAACGCTTCCGCTCCGAACGCAGCCCCAAGGCGCAGGCCGCGCGCAGCCTGGCGCTCCGCTGGGCCGAGCGGGCCAGAAAACTGGAACCCGCGCGCGGATCAGAGGCCGTGCTTTCCGCCGGCGCGCTGCTGGCGCTCGCCTTCCCCGATCGCGTAGGCAAGGTGCGCGGCAATGGCGCGGTCTCGCTTTCCAATGGCCGGCAGGCGCAGCTCGACGCCACGGATCCGCTGGCGAAGGCGGGCTATCTCGTCGCCGCCGATCTCACCGGCACGGCAGCGCGGGCGCGAATCACGCTCGGGGCGGAGCTGACGCGCGCCGAGATCGATGCCGTGCTCGGTCATCTCATCCAGACGCAGGATGTCACGCGCTTCGAACCGGGCGCGGGCGCCTTGCGCCGGCGACGAGAAACACGGCTCGATGCCCTGTTGCTCGACTCCGCGACGCTTTCCGTGGAGGCGACGCCAGAGAATGCGGGCGTGCTCGCCGAAGCCGCGGCCCGCGCGGGTATCGATCGCCTCGGCTGGAGCAGGACGCAGAACCAGTTGCGTGCCCGCGTAAGCTTCCTGCGGCAGGCGGGGCAGACGGATTGGCCGGATCTCTCGGATGCGGCCCTGGCCGAAACCGCCGCCGAATGGCTCGCTCCCTTCCTTCTCGGCAAGACGACACTCAACCAGATCGATGCCGAGACACTCGGCGCGCCGCTCGATACGCTGATCCCATGGTCGGCGCGCCAGCGGCTGGAAGCCGAAGCGCCGACGCATTTCACCGC
>NZ_JBJTDY010000018.1:0-41660 GCF_046092605.1 Rhabdaerophilum sp.
CGAATTGGCGAGCCCGCCCCCCCCGCGAAGGCCGGCACGCTCGACATCGGCGTCTCCCACCCCGCCTCGCCGGCCCGGAGGCGCACCGGGCCGGCTTCTTCAGGCCAGGGAAGCTGGCCTTCCGAGATGCGCCGGCGCGCGCGAAGCTCGCTCCCGGCCGTGATTCCTGAACGCCCGCTTTCCGGACGCCATTTTTGGCCACCGGATTTTTGGCCACCGGATTCTCGGTTAATCGTCGAAGCCGGATCTTCAGGCCCGGGCCGATTGGCGGCTCTGCTGGCGCGCGAGAACCTCGCGCACGGTCTTCACGATGCCCGCCGCATCAAGCCCGGCCTCGGCATATTGCCGCGCGGGTGTGTCATGATCCTGATAGCTGTCCGGAAGGGTCATTGTGCGCACGGCGAGCCCGCCATCGAGCAGCCCCTCTTCGGCGAGGGCGTGCAGCACCATGGCGCCGAAGCCGCCGCGCGAGCCTTCCTCGATGGTGATCAGCACCTCATGGGAGCCGGCGAGCCGGCGGATCAGATCCCTGTCCAGCGGCTTCGCAAAGCGCGCATCAGCCACAGAAGTGGAAAGCCCGAGCTTCTCAAGCTCTTCTGCTGCCTTCAGCGATTCGCCAAGGCGCGTCCCCAGCGAGAGGATCGCGATGCGATTGCCTTCACGGATGATGCGGCCCTTGCCGATGGGCAGGATTTCGCCGCGCTCGGGCATCTCGATGCCCACGCCCTCGCCGCGCGGATAGCGCAGGGCGGTGGGGCCATCATCATAGGCGGCGCAGGTGCGAACCATGTGCACGAGCTCGGCCTCGTCCGCCGCTGCCATCACCACCATGTTCGGCAGACAGCAGAGGTAGGCGAGATCGAAGGCCCCGGCATGGGTTGCGCCATCGGCACCCACGAGCCCCGCGCGATCCATCGCGAAGCGCACCGGCAGGTTCTGCAAGGCGACATCATGCACGAGTTGATCGTAGCCGCGCTGCAGGAAGGTGGAATAGATCGCGCAGAACGGCTTGTAGCCTTCCGTCGCCATGCCCGCAGCGAAAGTCACCGCATGCTGCTCCGCGATGCCGACATCGAAGGTGCGCTGCGGAAAGGCCTGCCCGAAGAGATCGAGGCCCGTGCCGGAGGGCATGGCGGCCGTGATCGCCACGATCTTGTCATCGGCCTCGGCCTCGCGCTTCAGGCTTTCCGCGAAAACCTTGGTATAGCTCGGCGCGTTCGAGGGCGGTTTCGCCTGCTTGC
Source organism: Rhabdaerophilum sp. (assembly GCF_046092605.1). Lineage (NCBI taxonomy): Bacteria > Pseudomonadati > Pseudomonadota > Alphaproteobacteria > Hyphomicrobiales > Rhabdaerophilaceae > Rhabdaerophilum > Rhabdaerophilum sp. The sequence continues at coordinate 1,242 of NZ_JBJTDY010000018.1, forward strand.
CCGTGATGATGTCGAATTTCTGCACGCCATGATACTTGTCGGCGCTGGCCTCGGCGGGCGCATAGCCCTTGCCCTTCTGCGTCACGACATGGATCAGCACCGGGCCGATATCCTGGTCTCGCACATTGGTCAGCACGGGCAGGAGATGATCGAGATTGTGCCCGTCGATCGGCCCGACATAGTAGAAGCCGAGTTCCTCGAACATCGTCCCGCCGGTCCAGAATCCGCGGCTGAATTCCTCGGTCTTCCGGGCCTTGTCGTAGAAGAATTTCGGCAGTTTCTTCGCAAGCTGCTTCGCCGTTTCGCGCAAGGAGCGATAGGCGCGGCCCGAAACCAGTCGCGCGAGATAGGCTGACATCGCCCCCACGGGCGGGGCGATCGACATGTCGTTGTCGTTGAGGATGACGATCAGACGCGAATGCAGCGCGCCCGCGTTGTTCATGGCCTCATAGGCCATGCCGGCAGACATCGCACCGTCGCCGATCACCGCGATGACATGGTTGTCGCGCCCCCCGAGATCCCGCGCGACCGCCATGCCGAGGCCGGCGGAAATCGAGGTGGAGGAATGCGCCGCGCCAAAGGGGTCGTATTCGCTCTCGCTGCGCCTGGTGAAGCCCGAGAGCCCTCCGCCCTGCCTCAGCGTGCGGATGCGATCACGCCGGCCCGTCAGGATCTTGTGCGGATAGGCCTGGTGGCCCACATCCCAGATCAACCGGTCATCCGGCGTGCTGAACACATAATGCAGCGCGACCGTGAGTTCGACCACGCCCAGCCCCGCGCCGAGATGGCCGCCGGTGACCGAGACGGCATCAATCATTTCCGCCCGCAATTCGTCGGCCACCTGCCGGAGGCCGGCGACCGGCATTCGCCGCAAATCGGCTGGAATTCCAATCTGGTCGAGAAGAGGCGTCGCCGGTCGCTGCGTCATCAGGCGGATATAGCCGGATCAGCAGCAAGGGCAACCGGCAATTGATCCGCAGCATTTCAGCCGGTCGGCGAAGGCGCCCCATTCCGCTGGTTCCAGGGCGCGCGAGCGAGCAGCAAGGCCATGCCGCAGAACCCCGTGAGCCCCGCCACCATCAGCCCGGCGCCAACAAAGGCGGAGAGCGCGATGAAATAGGGGTGCAACAGCAGGCTCAGGATCACGCCGGAAAGAACGAGAAACCCGGCAATCGCCAGGACCTGGCGCTCCAGCGGCAGAACCTGACGGGCACCCTCTGCAATCGCCCCGCCGGCCTGTTTCCAGGCGCCGATGCCACCCGCGAGCGAGTAGACCTCACGGCCTGGACCGGCGAGCCGCTCGCAGGCCATGCCGCTGCGGCGGCCCGAGGCGCAGACGAGCAGCAGCTTTTCGCCCTCGCTTGGCGCGATCTCGACACGATCGAGCATGCCAAGCGGGATCGAACGCGCGCCGACGATATGGGCGGAAGCAAACTCCGCCGGCTCGCGCACATCGACGATCCGGGCCGTGCCGGCTTTCGCCCAGGCAAGGGCGGTGGCGGCGTCGATCTCACGCATGTCCTTCTCCGTTTCTTGCGGCCTGGCTCTTCCAGCATCGGCCTTTACAAATTCGTTTTGTTGAATATGTAGGACCTCATTGCCATTCTGGCAAGAGCATGGGAGCGTCCCGACAATGAAAAACTATCCCGACATCACGCGTGATATCTCGGCTGGCCTGCGCGAACTGCGCAAGGATGTGCCTGACGCGCTGGCCGGTTTCTCGCAACTGACAAAGGAGGCGATGAAGGACGGTGCCCTTGACAAGAAAACGAAGGAATTCATAGCCATGGCCCTGGGCGTGGCGGCCCGCTGCGATGCTTGCCTCGGCTTCCATGCCGAAGCGCTGGTGAAGCTTGGCGCGACTCGGCAGGAACTGGCGGAGGTTCTGGCCGTCGCCGTGCAGATGGGTGGCGGACCTTCGCTGATGTATGCGGCGGATGCGATGACCGCGTTCCTGCAATTCGAGGCGCAGAAGGCGGCGTGAGGATCATGCGCCGGGCAGGGGGATGAATCCGGTCTTGCCCTGCACGCTATTGAACCGCCCGGCGGCCCAAGCGGCCTCGCATGAAAGCATCGGATGATTCGAGGCGCGCTCAGGCATCCAGCGGGGATGTGCCCGATGGCTTGCCATCCGGCCCGAACTGGATCTTCTCGATGCGCATCTCGGCTTCCCGCAGCAGCGTTTCGCATCGCTTCTTCAGGGCTTCGCCGCGCTCATAGAGGCCGATCGATTCCTCGAGGCTGACCTCGCCGCGCTCAAGCTGGCTGACGATGGTTTCGAGCTGGCGCATCGCCTCCTCGAAGGGCATCTGTGCGAGGGCGGCATCAGGGTTCGTGTCTTTGCTCATGGCCGCGAATGTAGGCGAGGGTAAACGGAAGGGGAACCCTGCCGCCTCGGTTTTCCCAAGCGGATGCGTCTAGAGCATTTTCAAGCGAAGTGGGCACCGGTTCGCGCAAAGAAAATGCGAAAAAGCAAAGAGAGAAGCATTTTCAAGCGAAGCATGCCCCCTCGAAGGCGGGGATGGGCACCGGTTCGCGTGAGGAAAATGCGATAATGCAAAGAGAAAGATAGAGCCTTCTCCGAGGTGATCCGATCAGAACGGAAAATGCTTCAGACGCGAGCGCCCACGCGCAAACCGGGAGCCGGGCGCTCCACCAGAACCTCGCGGCGGAAGCGGAAGAGGGCGGCGGGTCGCCCGCCCGTGGTGGTCTGCTCCCCCGTTGCTTCCACGAGGCCAGTCGATTCCACGAGACGACGGAAATTCTGCTTGTGCAGGTGGTTGCCGGAAATCGCCTCGACCTTCTGCTGGAGCGAGGTGAGGGTGAAGCGCTCGGGCAGCAATTCGAAGACCAGCGGGCGATATTTCAGCTTGCCCCTGAGACGGCCCAGGGCGGTCGCGAGAATGCGACGATGGTCGAACTGCATGGTGCGGCCAAGCCGCGGCCGGGCCGCCCACAGCGTTGCCGCCGCACGCCCGTCGCGCCGCGCTTCCTCGAGGAGCCCGGCCTCGTAGAGAAGCTCATAGCGTTCGAGCACCTTTTCCTCGTCGAACAGGCGGCCATCGAGCGCGAAGAGCATGGTTGCGCGGTCAAGCCGTGTCAGACCCCGCTTGCCCATGGGCTCGGCGGGGGTGGCAGCCCATTCGCCGAGTCGCGGTGCGATATCGCGGTCGATGATCGCGGGGCGACCGCCGCGCCAATCTTCCCAGGGGAAAAAGTCGTAGACGCCGTGCAAGGCGCCTGGCGGCACGCGCTCGCCATCCTGCCGCGTCAGCGCGAGATAGCCGATGGAGACGACATGCGGATTCTCGCTCACGGGGGCCGTGGCGAGGCGCTCCTCGGCCTGCCGCCCGCGATCGCCGAAGGTGTAGAGCTGTTCGACATAGCCAAGCGTGAGGCCCGCCTGCTCGCTCGCGAAGGCGCGCAAGCCCAGTTCCAGCGTGCGATGCACCATCGGCTCGAACGGGCCGGAAGGCAGGCCCGGGCTCCCTGCCACGTCGAAGGCGGAGGCATAGACCACGGGCATATCCCGCTCGATCATCAGGATGACGGCAGTGAGGTTGATCTCCAGCGCATTCCCCGCCGCTTGCAACATTCAGTCCACCCGCGGCGCGCTCGGCCCGATTTCGAGACTGAAGGGCACGCCTTCGTAGCAATCCTCGCCGCGACCGATGGCCTCGATGGCGCGGACCATGCGCCCGCCGCGGCCAAGCAACCGATCGCCGAGCCCCACGATGTGGATATTGGGCGTGGCCGTGGGCGAAACCTGCCGCAGGCGCATCGCCCATTCCTCCTCGCTCGTCTCGGGGCGCAGCACGCAGGCAGCGATGAAGGCCGAGGCGGTGGAACGGCTGACCCCCGCATAGCAATGGATGACGAGCGGGTTCTGCCGCTCCCAGCGCCGGATGAAGCCGATGATCTGCGTGACATGCACCTCGTTCGCCATCACCTCGCCCTCGGTGGGCCGCCAGATATCGGCGAAATCGAGCTTCAGATGGCGCGCCTCTTCCACGCCCGCAGGCGTTTCCACCTGCCCGATATTCTTGATGACCGTGAGCACGTCGCGCGCGCCGGTTTCGGCCACGGTGCGATGCAGGCGCTCCAGCGAGCAGACATGGATGCGGGGCATGGTCAGGCTCTCCGGTCAGGGGTGAGTTCGGTGAAGCGCGCGAGGAAACGGCTTTTCGCCTCTTCCGCATGCCACGGGGTGAGCAGGCTGTGGATAGGCGAGGCGAAGCGCGGCGGCACGCCGAAAATCGCGCCCGCTTCCTCATCCGAAAAACCGGCGAGGCGTGTCGCTTCCAGATAGGCCGCCGCCCGATCCGCCTTCTTGGCGAGGTCCTGCGCGATCTTGGTCATGGGCGCGGGCAGGTCGAAGCGGCGCATCACCGCTTCGAGGATGCGCGATTCGGTCTCGCGATAAGCCTCGCCGATGACGGATTTGAAGGGTGAGATGATGTCGCCGATCACATATTCCGCCGCATCATGCAGAAACACCGCGCGCCGCGTGGTCTGCGAGATGGAGGGCGCGAAATGCCCGGCAATCGCATCCACCAGCAAGGAATGCTGCGCGACCGAGTAGATCTGCGTGCCGAGCGTCTGGCCGTTCCAGCGCGCAACGCGCGCAAGTCCATGCGCGATATCCTCGATCTCGATATCGAGCGGAGAGGGATCAAGCAGGTTCAGACGACGGCCCGAAAGCATCCGCTGCCAGGCGCGCGGCGCGGCAGGTTTCGAGGAACGGCGGGGGCTCGCGGATCGGACCATCCTCCGGGTTATCGCGGGGGATGCCCCGCGTTTCAAGGGGCGACCGCCTCAGGGGATACCCGGGATGGCGAAGCGCACGAAACCGGGCTTCTCGAAGACGACCGGCACGCCGCCCGCCGTGAGGCTCTGGCCGGATGCCATCGCCTCTTCCAGGCGGTCGAGCCGCACCCTTGCGATGGCCCGGTCGCCATAGCATTCGCCGATCGTCCCGATCGCCCGGTCGCCGGCCATGACGGAGACGCCCCCGATCACGCCGAACCCATTGGTGAAACGCAGCGGCATGGCGCGCGTGCGCGCCGTTCCGCGATGCTCCATGCGGCTCACGACCTCCTGCCCGATGTAGCAGCCCTTCCGGAAATCGACCCCGGCGAGCTGGTCGAGCAGCACCTCATGCGGGAAGGCGTCGAGGGCAGGATAATCCTTGCCCATTTCCGGCACGCCGAGGCTGACGCGCCGCAGGTGGTAGGCTTCCGGCGAAGCCCTTTCGAAAGGCTGGCCGATGGCGGCGAGCATCGCTTCCGGCCCCACGAGCCGCAACCCCAGATCGGCATGGCGCGGATCGGCGAAGATGTAGACCTCATCGCTTGCGAAATCCGGCGCGTCGAGCAGCACGGCGACCGCCATTCCGGCCGGCGCATGGCCAAGGCTCACCTCGGCACGCAGCTTGTATTGCCCGAGCTTTTCCAGCAGCGCATCGGCGAAACCCGATGCCACATCCAGCAGGAACAGCCCTTCCGCATCGCCTTCCTCGCCGGCATTGGCGACGAGCATCTCGGCGATGATCTTCCCCTGCGGGGTGAGCAGCGCGGCCGGGCGCATCTGGCCGGGTTTCAGCGTCTCGATATTCGCGGTCAGCAGGTTATGGAGGAAATGCGCCGCATCCTTGCCAGCAACGATCAGCAATCTGCGCTCGGGCAACGGGATGAATTGCGACACGCGAGCCTCTCCGGCGCTTGTTTCAACCTTGATCGGCAGATAAGCAACCGGGGTCCGAACCGCAAGGGAGCCTCGCCATGCCGGAAACCTTCGATCTCGTTCTCAAGGGCGGCGAAGTGGTGAACCAGGATGGCAGCGGCCAGCGCGATCTCGCCATCCGCGACGGAAAAATCGCCGGCATCGGCCTGTTCTCGCCGGAGCAGGCCGCCGAGACGATCGACGCCACGGGCCTCACGATTCTCCCCGGCGTGATCGACACGCAGGTGCATTTCCGCGAGCCCGGCCTCACCCACAAGGAAGATCTCGAAACCGGCAGCCGCGCGGCCGTGATGGGCGGGGTGACGGCGGTGTTCGAGATGCCGAATACCAACCCCCTCACCACCTCGGCGGAAACGCTCGCCGCGAAGGTCGCGGCCGGGCATCACCGGATGCATTGCGATTTCGCCTTCTTCGTGGGTGGAACCGCGGAAAACGTGGACGATATTCCCACGCTTGAGCGCCTGCCGGGCGCGGCAGGCATCAAGGTCTTCATCGGCTCCTCCACCGGCAACCTTCTGGTGGAGGACGATCACAATCTCGAGCGCATCCTGAAGAAGCTCTCCCGCCGCGCCTCCTTCCATTGCGAGGATGAACCCCGCCTGCGCGAGCGCATGAACCTCCGCGTGCCGGGCGACCCGTCCTCGCATCCGGTCTGGCGCGACGCGATCACCGCGCTGAAAGCCACGGAACGTCTCGTCACGCTCGCCCGCAAGCATGGCAAGCGCGTGCATGTGCTGCATATCTCGACCGGCGAGGAGATCCGCTACCTCGCGCACCACAAGGATGTCGCGAGCGTGGAGGCGACGCCGCATCATCTCACGCTGGTCGCGCCGGATTGCTACCAGCGGCTCGGCACCTATGCGCAGATGAACCCGCCGGTGCGCGATGCCTCGCATCAGGCGATCATCTGGGAGGGCGTGCGCACCGGCGTGATCGACATCCTCGGCTCCGACCATGCCCCGCACACACACGAAGAGAAGCACCATGCCTATCCCGGTTCGCATTCCGGCATGACGGGCGTGCAGACGCTGGTCTGCACCATGCTCGACCATGTTTCGAAGGGGAAGCTTTCGCTGGAGCGTTTCGTGGACCTCACCTCGGCCGGACCGGCGCGGCTCTTCAACATCGCCGCGAAGGGGCGGATCGCGGAGGGCTACGACGCCGACCTCACAGTGGTCGATCTCAAGCGCCGGGAGACCATCCGCAACAACTGGATCGCCTCGCGCTGCGGCTGGACGCCCTATGACGGCGTGGAGGTGCAGGGCTGGGCCGTCGGCACCCTCATCCGCGGCAGCCGCGTGATGTGGGAGGGCGAACTCGTCACGCCTTCGCAAGGAGAGGCCGTGCGTTTCGGGGACGCGTTGAAAGCGAGATAACGCCCCGCAACGGACTCTGGGAAGGTGATACCATGGTCTTCCGGTTCTTTTTTGTAATGATGGCCGTTTTTGGCGGCGCGTTGCCGGCGGTCGCGGAGGAAACCAGAACAATCCTCCATCAGGGCACTGAACGGCTATACCTCGAATACATCCCCAACGATGGAAAAGTGGGGCCCCGCCCGACGCTGATCGACCTTCACGGTTTGCGGCCGCCTGAATGGAAGAACTCGATCTACCCGCAGCTCAAGGTGATGGCGGATCGCGAAGGTCTGCTCGTTCTCCGGCCGGAGGCCATCAATTTCCGCTGGAATTATGCCCAACCGGAGGCGATGCAGAGCGCCTCGGCGATGATCGGGGATCAAGTGGCGGATGATGTTGGGTTTCTCGTCGCCCTGATCGACGATCGGGTGGCGGTAGGCGCCGCCGATCCGACCCGGGTTTACGTCACCGGAGATTCTCGCGGCGGCTTCATGACCTTCGAACTGATGTGCAGGGCTGCAAACAAAATTGCGGCTGCCGGCCCTTTCATCGGGTCGATGACCGAAAAGCAAATGGAGCAGTGCAAGCCGGAGCGCCCGGTACCGATCATGGCCATCAACGGCACGAGCGATACGAATATCTTCTATGACGGCTGGATCAACAATGGGACGCGCCAAGTCTCTACACCGGAAGTGCTGGAATTCTGGCGCAGACAACATGGCTGTATCGGGCAAAAGGGCGATCGTATTCCCAGACGAGAAGGCAATATGGGGGATCGAACGAGTCTTTGGCTCATCGAGTGGACGGGCTGTCGCCGGGAAGGGGCGGTCAGGCTCTACCGCGTGAATGGCGGCGGGCACACCGTGCCGCAGTTGGAAGCACAGAACGCCGAGAGCGCGATCAAAATGGGCGACCAGAACCACGACATCAGTGCGTTGGAAGAATTCTGGAAATTTGCCTCGAAGTTTCAACGGTAGAAATGCCAGAAAACCCCATCACCTTCATGCGCGCCGGGTTCGGGCGCGGCTTCCGGCGTGGTATAGCCTTCGCGCTGGGGGTGTTCGCCTATGGCATGGCCTTCGGGCTCGTGGCCGATCAGGCGGGGTTTTCGCCCTTGCAGGCCTTCCTGTTCTCGCTTGTCGTTTATTCCGGCTCGGCGCAGATGGCGACGCTCTCGATCCTCGCGGCGGGAACCTCGCTCACGGCCTCCATCCTGTGGTCGGTTGTGGCGCTGATCCTTGTGATGAACGCGCGCTATGTCTTGTTCGGTGCCACGCTCCGGCCCTGGCTGGGGCAGCTTCGGCCGCTGAAAGCCTATTCGACTCTCTACATCCTTGGAGATGGCAACTGGCTGATGTCGCTCAATGCCTATGAGAATGGCGAGCGCGATGCGGGTTTCGTGCTCGGCTCTGGCATGAGCCCCTGTCTGGCCTGGCTCGCAGGCACGGTTGCGGGTTCAGTGCTGGGCGGCTATGCCCCCAATCCGCGCGTGCTTGGGCTTGATTTCATGCTGATCGCCTTCTCCGCCGCGATGATGATCGGCATGTTCAGGCAGAAAAGCGATTGGGGCGTGGTGGCCGTCGCGGTTGTCGCGGCTTTGGGTGTGGCTTGGCTTGGCTCGCCCGCCTGGGCACCGGTGATCGCGGGTATCGCCGGCGGCCTGGTCGCGTGGCTGCGCTTCAGCGAGAGTGAGACGACATGACCAATGTCGAGTTCTCCATCCTGCTGATGGCGATGGCGCTCGCCTCCTATGGTTGTCGCGTCGCCGGCTTCCTCGCGATGCGCTTCGTGAGGATCACGCCGCGTATCGAGGCAGCCCTGCGTGCGACGCCGCTTTCGGTGATGGCGGGCATTGTCGCGGTCGCGGCGATGCGCGGCGGACCCGCGGAATGGGTCGCATCCGCCTCGGTGGTCATTCTCATGAAGCTCACCGGGCAGGACGTGCTATCGGCACTCCTCGGCGTCGGTATCGTGGCGCTCGCGCGCTGGGCGGGGCTCTAGTTTTTCAGGCGCAAGGAATACTCACCGGCGCGGATGCGCCAGGAATGCCTCGACCCGGGCGTTCAGCTCTTCAGGCGCAAGGAATACTCGCCGGCGCGGATGCGCTCGGGCAGACGTTCGGCGAATTTGGAGACTGCATCCTCGCCATAGGTCGCCACCAGTTCAACGAAGGCTGCGAACAGGGCCGCATGGGCGAGGCAATCGCCGTCGATTCCATCATGGCGCCCCTCGGCGAAGGCTTCGTTGATATAGCCATAGGCCGCACGCCGTTGTTCGGCGAAATGCGCGTCACTGGCGGTTCCCATTGGCTTGGCGGTCTGCACGGGCTTATCCGGTCTTTCTGGCAAGCGATCTTGCGAGGCGGCTGCCGCGCAAATCCGGCCGCGACAGGAGGCCTCCCGCCCCGCTCCCGCCACCGTTGGTTTGACCCTAGCGACTCTCCGTTTTGAAAGCGAGAAAGGAGTTGCGAAAACGTTAACGGACTTTCCTGCCTTCTTGTAATTCAAAGGGATAGCCCTGTGGATGGATCAACCGCCATAACGTTGCTCGAGCGTCCGGGCGAGGCGCGATGCTTCGCGCACCAGCATGGAGCGCGCGGCCCGCGCGGCATCCGTGCATTGGCGATAGGTGGTCGAGAAGGTCGAGAAGCCGGCGTTGTAAGCACCCATCAGCCGCTCGCGGTTGCCTTGCGCCGCGCCTTCGCTCTCCACCAGCATCTCCATGCGCTTCTGCCAGGGGTTGGGGCGCTCGTCGGGCCGGCAGAGCGTGGTGAGGAAGGCGAGCGAGCCGAGCGTCTCCGAAAGTTCCAGCATCGGCTTTTCGTATTCGGCGGGCAGCGGCGGCCGGGCCGGTTCCTTGGGTGGCGCGGGGGGTGGCGCTGCGCGGCGCGGCGGCTGCGGCGCAGGCGATTGCTGCTGCGCAGCGGCCGGAAACGCCAGCGCCACGATCAGCAGGACGGTAAGGCCCCTGCGTCTCATGCGGCCTGCCCCGTCCCGCGCGTGATCAGCCGATGCGCCTTGCGCAGGATATCCGGCAGGCCGCGCGTCATCGGCAGGTCACCGGGATCCAGCGGATCGACCCAGAGCAGCGCTTCCGCTTCATGGGAAATCATCGCCTCGCCGCCGGTCCAGTGTCCGGCGAAGGCGCAAATCACCGCATGGGCCAAGAGCGCGCCATCCGGGCCGTGCTCGATATGCTCGACATGATCCACGAAGCCCGCAATCTCGGCCTTCAGGCCCACTTCCTCGTGCAATTCGCGCAGAACCGCTTCCGCCATGCGCTCGCCGGGCTCGATGCGTCCGCCCGGAAGCGAGAAGAGCCCGCGCGCCGGGGCTTTGCCGCGTTGCGCCAGCAGCACCTTCCCATCGCGAAACACCGCGATGGAGGCCGCCAGCACCGGCCTAGACATGCTGCCCGCCATTGATATGCAGTTCCGCGCCCGTCACGTAGGAAGAGGCTTCCGTGCAGAGGAAGTAGATCGCCTTCGCGACCTCCTCCGGCGTGCCAAGCCGACGAAGCGGCAGCGTTTCCACGATCTTCTCCGTGCCCGGCGAAAGGATCGAGGTGTCGATCTCGCCCGGCGAGATCGAGTTCACGCGGATGCCGTAGGGTCCGAAATCGGCGGCCATTTCGCGGGTCAGCGCCGCCAGTGCGGCTTTCGAGGTGGCATAGGCGGCACCGGCGAAGGGGTGGACATGCACGCCGGCGATCGAGGTGACATTCACCACCGCGCCCTTCGTGGCCTTGAGCTCATCGATCAGCCCGCGCGCGAGCATGATGGAGGCGAAAAAATTCACCTGGAACACCTGAATCCAATCGGCCAGCGGGGTCTGGAACGAGCCCATGCGCGCGCCGCCCGGGCCTTTGGGCGAGATGCCTGCATTGTTCACCAGCGCGTGCAGGCGCCCATCCGGCAGGCGAGACTTGATCTCGTTGATGGCGCGCAGGGTGTCTTCGGGGTTCGCAAGGTCAACCTGGATGTGGTCGTCCTGGCCGCCTTCCCAGGGGCAATTCTCGGGGAAGGGCTGGCGCGAGCAGGCCAGCACGCGCCAGCCGGCGGAGTTGAAGCGCTTCACCGTGGCATGGCCGATGCCGCGCGAGGCACCGGTGAGCAGAAGCGTGCGGCGTTCGCCGCCGCTGTTCGAACCGGATCGGTCCATCATCGTTCTGCTCCTTGGAAGGGTTACGGGTAGAGGCGTTCGGTTCTGAAGCCGGTATCCGTGCTTTCGCGCCGGAAGACCAGCCTATCATGCAAGCGGAAAGGCTTGTCCTGCCAGAATTCGATATAGAGCGGCGTCAACCGGAAGCCGGTCCAGTGCGGCGGGCGCGGAACCTCGCCAAGACCGAATCGCAGCGCTTCGCGGGCCACGGCCTTTTCCAGCGCGAACCGGTCCTCCAGCGGGCGCGATTGCTGCGAAGCCCAGGCGCCGATGCGGCTGTCCCGGGCACGGGAGACGAAATAGGCGTCCGCCTCGCCATCGCTGACACGGGCCAGGGGGCCGCGGAAGCGCACCTGCCTTTGCAGGGATTTCCAGTGGAACACCACCGCGGCTTGCGGGTTCTGCGCGATCTCGTTGCCCTTCTGGCTCTCGGTATTGGTGTAGAACACCACACCGGCGGGCGTGATCTCCTTCATCAGCACCATGCGCACATTGGGCAGGGCCTGGGCATCCACGGTCGCGAGCGCCATGGCGTTCGGATCGTTGATCTCCTTGGTCTTTGCCAGCGCAAACCATTCGTTGAACAGCGCGAAAGGCTCCGATGCGGCTTCGAGGTCACTGCTCATTAACGCTTTCCCACTCTAATGGCGACAAACGCGTGTATCGGGAGAAATCGCGTGGAGTCGCGTCCGGTTCGGGCCATTGACGGATACAGGAAGCCGACCGCATCGCGCAATCGCCGTGCGCGCGCCCAGCTTGCCTTTCTGTCTCTCGCGCTCGCGCTTTTGTCCGCCGGGTGCTCGCTCACGATGAACATTCCGGGCTTCGGCGGCGACGAGGAAGAGACCACGGCAGGCATTGCCCCGGCTCATGTCTCCGTTTTTGCAATTCCGCTCGATGAGGAAGACTGGCGGCGAGCCAATGCGGCGCTCTCCCTCGCGGTCGATCCGCAGGGGGCGGGTCTTCCGGTGAACTGGGACAATCCGGCGTCGAACAGGCACGGGCGCTTCGAACCATTGGGCGGCCTCGCTGTTGTCGGCAACACGGTCTGCCGGCCTTTCCGCGCGCTTGTCGTGCAGAAGCAGCATGAAAAAACCGCCTTGCGCGAGGTCGCGCATGAAGGCCAGGCCTGCCGGACCGGCCCTGGCGAATGGGCCATGCGCGATGTGAAGCCACTCGGGCAGGTGGCCGGCGTGAAAGAGGCCGATTTCTCGCTGCCGAAGGCGAGCCCGGCCATGTTTCAGGCCAACCCGGTGGCGGCGCCGCGCGCCGCCCCGCGTCGGGACTGAGCCGCCCACGCGCGTTGCACTATTGCGACAGGCGCGTGCTGACCCCATCTTGAACGGGAATGGTTCAACCCCCAATCTTGATCCCGGGAAGACGATGCCTGATCCCTATCAGACCCTCGGCGTGAAGCGCGATGCCTCGGCGGATGAGATCAAGCGCGCCTATCGCAAGCTCGCGAAAACCTATCACCCCGATCACAATCGCGGCGACGCCAAGGCTGCGACGCGGTTTGCGGAGGTCAACAACGCCTACGAGATCCTCGGCGACGAGACGAAGCGCCGGCAGTTCGATCGCGGCGAGATCGACGCGGACGGCAAGCCACGCGCCTTTTCCGATCTCGGCGGTGGCGGCGGCTTCCCCGGCGGCGGCGCGGGCGGCTTCAAGTTTGATTTCGGCGGCGGACCGGGCGGCAATCCACGCGATATCTTCTCGGATCTGTTCCGCCAGTTCGAGGGTGGCCCGCGTGATCCCTTTGCCGGGCAGGCGAAGGGCTCAGGGCGTCGCGGGCCTCCGCCGGGCGAGGATATCACGGTCGAAACCAGCGTGCCGCTGGAGCGGGTCGCGAGTGGTGGCGCGCATCGCGTGACGATGCCCGATGGCCGCACGCTGGAAATCAACGTGCCGAAGGGCGTGGCCAATGGCGCGACCATGCGCCTGCGCGGGCAGGGTCACCCCTCGCCCTTCGGGGCCGCGAATGGCGACGCGCTGGTGACCATCCGCTTCGCGAAGCATCCCACCTTCGGCATGGAGGGCAACGACCTGCGCGTCTCCGTGCCCGTGCCGATTCGCGATGCAGTCCTTGGCGGCAGCGTGCGTGTGCCGACGCTCACGGGCGAGGTGGAAGTAACCGTGCCAGCCTGGACCAGCGGCGGAAAGACCCTTCGTCTGCGCGGCAAGGGCCTGCCGCGCGGCGAGCAGACGGGCGATCTCCTGGTGACCCTCGAGATCGATCTCGGGCCCCATGATCCCGAGGTTGAGGGCTTTTTCCGAGGGCGGCCGGGCTGAGAATTCCCGTTCCCTCTTTCCGAGCCGCTTGCACCTTCCGCTGGAATGCTTAAAGGGAAGGCGCGCCAACGCGCCGTTTGTCGAAGCCGGGATGTCGCTTCCCTTCCTGACGGACGCGAGGATTGAACAACCGATTTTCAGGGTCAGACACGATGGCACAAGCAAGCGGGGGCGCCGAGAGCAACGGGCTGATGCGCGGCAGGCGCGGCCTCATCATGGGGCTCGCCAATAACCGCTCCATCGCCTGGGGCATTGCAAAGGCCTGCCATGCGGCGGGCGCGGAACTCGCCTTCACCTATCAGGGCGACGCGCTGAAGAAACGCGTGGAGCCCCTGGCGCAGGAACTCGGCGGGATCGTCGCGGGCCATTGCGACGTGACGGATACCGCTTCGATCGACGCGGTCTTCGCCGAAATCGAACGTGCCTGGGGCAGGCTGGATTTCGTTGTCCACGCCATCGCTTTTTCCGACAAGGACGAGTTGACGGGCCGATATGTCGACACATCCGAGGCGAATTTCACGAAATCCATGCTGATCTCGTGCTATTCGCTGACCGCGATCATCCAGCGCGCCGAGAAGCTGATGACCGATGGCGGCTCGATCGTCACGCTCACCTATTATGGCGCCGAGAAGTGGATGCCGCATTACAACGTGATGGGCGTGGCCAAGGCGGCTCTGGAAGCCAGCGTGCGCTATCTCGCGGCTGATCTCGGCCCGCGCAATATCCGCGTCAACGCGATCTCGGCCGGCCCGATCAAGACGCTGGCCGCGAGCGGCATCGGCGATTTCCGCTACATCCTGAAATGGAACGAGTACAACGCGCCGCTGCGCCGAACCGTGACCATCGAGGAAGTGGGTGATAGCGCGCTCTATCTGCTCTCAGATCTTGCACGCGGTGTCACGGGCGAGGTGATGCATGTTGATTCGGGCTATCATGTCGTCGGCATGAAGAACCCGGACGCGCCGGATCTCTCGCTCGACAAGGAATGAGGCCAACCGTGAAAGGCTTGCGCTCTTCCGCGCTGTGTTTCGCCGCCTTTCTCGGGGTCACGGGTGCCGCCGCGCAATCCATCACGCCCGTGCCGCGCCCGGCCGCACCGGCGGCTGCCGCTCACACCCCGGTGACGACACCCGTCGAGGTCACCCGCAAGGGCCGGCCCGGTTCCGATATCTTTCTCGGCGTCTATCTGACGCTCGATCGTGAGTGCAAGGTGGGGTCGACGCCGCGCGTCGAATTCTCCGGCGACCCGAGGAGCGGAAAACTGCGCACCCGTCCACACCCCATCAACCTGCGCGATGTTCCGGGCGCGCCGCGCCGCACCTGCATCGGCACCTCGCCGAACGGGCAAGCCGTGATCTTCCGCCCCGATCGCCGGTTCCGGGGTGAGGAAAAACTCGAATTCCGGGTCGTCTATCCGAATGGTGATGTGCGCGCCGTGACCGCGACCATAACGGTCGAATAAGGCACGGCTCTTCCGCCATGCCCGTTCTCTATTTTTTCCGGCACGGCGAGACGGACTGGAACGCCCAGGGGCGCCTTCAGGGCCAGACCGATATTCCGCTCAACGCGAGGGGGCGCCTGCAGGCGCGGGCTGTCGGCGATGCAATCCGCGCGGAGAAGCTTGACGGAGTGGACCGCGACTATCTGGCGGGCCTGCCCTTCATCGCGAGCCCGCTGGGCCGGACGCGCGAGACCATGGCCCTTCTGCGGGAAGGGTTGGGCCTTCCGCCCGAGGAGTTCGAGACGGATGATCGTCTCAAGGAGATCAGCTTCGGCCGCTGGGAGGGCAGCACCTGGCGCGAGATCGTCGAACGCGATGCGGGCGGCGCGCAGGCGCGCGACCGCGACAAATGGAATTTCGCTCCTCCCGGCGGCGAAAGCTATCAGATGGTGCATGATCGCGTGACCGAATGGCTCACGGCGCTGCGTGGCGATGCCTGTGTCGTGGCGCATGGCGGCGTGGCCCGTGTCCTCCTCGTGCTGCTGGCGGAATTCTCCCGGCACCATGCCGTCGGGGCCGATATCTGGCAGGGCAAGCTCCTGCGCATCGATGCCGGGCGCCACGATTGGCTGCCGGGCCCGGGCCACTGGGAGCCGTGAACGGGCGCGACGGCCCGTCTCCTCCTCGTTCAGGCCCGGTTCAGGGCATGCGCCCCACTTCCATGCCGAAAGCCGACGAAGCCCGGTTTCACCCATGTTTCGCCGCAAATTGAGCGTTTGACGTGCGCATCGAGCAGTGTCGATTGACGACGCGGGCCTTTTTCGCGTCTAACCACGATCGGGACAGCACAGCCGGGGACACTCGGTGGAGCGGGGTTGGAATGAACGGTACTGAGGCGGCTCTCAAGCCTTCGGGTTCGGTTGCGAATGCGGAGCCTGTTGCGCATGCCGGCCTCGCTGGCAGCGCATTTCTCGCCGGACCCGTCGATCCTGATCTCATTCGATCCGAGACACTCGCGGCCATCTTCCGCGCCAGTGCGGCGGAGCGCCCCGACAGGGTTCTTTACCTTTCCGGCGAGCGTCGGATCACTTATGGCGAAGCGGATCAGCTGACGGATCGCGCCGCGCGCCGCCTTACGGCGCTAGGTGCCGCGCCGGGCCGCGTGCTGGGCCTCTGGATGCCGCGCGGAATCGACCTCCTTCTCGCGCAGGTCGCCATCACCAAGACCGGCGCTGCCTTCCTACCCTTCGACTGGGACGCGCCGGTTGACCGCATCACGACCTGCCTCACGGATTGTGCCGCGATTGGCCTCGTGACCGACGAGACTGGGCTCAGCCGGGGGAAGGCGATCCCCGTGCCGCATCACAATGCCGGCTCCCTTCTCGCCGAGGGCGGAATGGAAGAGGCCGAGCCCGCCGAGGCAATGCCCGACCATGCAGCCTACATGATCTACACCTCGGGCTCGACCGGCATTCCCAAGGGCATCGTCATCACGCAGGCCAATATCTGCCACTTCCTGCGCGCGGGAAATGCGGTCTATCGCGTGACCGCCGATGACGTGGTGTTCCAGAGCGCTTCCGTCGCTTTCGATCTGTCCATGGAAGAGATCTGGGTGCCCTATCTCGCCGGTGCGACGCTCTATGTCGCGACTCCCGAAGTTCTGGCGGATATCGAGAATTTGCCGGCCCTTCTGACCGAGAAGAAGGTCAGCGTCATCGACACCGTGCCGACGCTTCTCTCCGTTCTGCCGGCCGATATCCCCGGCCTGCGGCTGATCCTGCTCGGCGGCGAGGCGCTGCCGCCCGCGCTTGTCGAGAAATGGACGAGGCCGGGCCGGCGCATCTTCAACACCTATGGCCCCACGGAAGCGACCGTGGTGGCCACCGTGGAAGAGGTGCAGCGCGGCAAGCCGGTAACCATCGGCCGCCCGATCCCCAATTACACGGCCTATATCGTCGACGAGAACATGAACCTGCTTGGCCCCGGGCAGGAGGGTGAACTGCTCATCGGCGGCCCGGGCGTCGCGCAGGGCTATCTCGCCCGGCCCGACCTGACGAACGAGAAGTTCATCGCGAACCCCTTTCGTGAGGGCGCATCCGATCCGATCCTCTATCGTTCCGGCGATGCGGTGAGCCTCAATACCGAGGGCAACATCGCCTTCCATGGCCGCATCGACGACCAGGTGAAGATTCGCGGCTTCCGCGTCGAGCTTGGCGAAATCGAGAGCGCGCTGGTGGATTCCGACGACGTTCTTCAGGCCGCCGTGGTGGTGCGCAATGATGGCGGCATGGAGCGCCTCGTGGCCTTCTGCGTGCCCGAACCCAAGGCGATCATCGCCGCGACCACGCTGCGCGAGGAACTGAAGCGCCGGCTTCCGCCCTACATGATCCCCGAGCGATTCGAGACCGTTCCCGAATTGCCGCGCCTCATCTCCGGCAAGACCGACCGCAAGGCGCTGAAGGCGATGCCGCTCAGCGAAGCGATCTTCGCCGCGAATGACGAGGAGCCGCCGCGCACGCACACGGAGGCCATGCTCCTGGCCGCCGCGAAGCGGGTCCTGCCCGGTCGCGCCATCACCTTCGAGGCGGATTTCTTCCTCGATCTCGGCGGCCATTCCCTGATCGCCGCGCAGTTCATCTCGATCGTGCGCGAGAACCCGAGCTTCACCGGCGTCACGCTGCAGGACATCTACCAGCACCGCACCCTTCGGAAGATCGGCGCGGAACTGGATGCCAGGTTCGGACATCTTCAGGGTCCGCCGCCGGATCTCTCCTTCGCGCCCCCGCCGCTCGCGCGCCGCATCGCCTGCGCGATCGCGCAAGGGCTGGCCATGCCGCTGATCCTCACGATCTCGACCCTGCAATGGCTGGGCGTGTTCCTGACCTACATGGTCATCCACGAGATGAATTTCTCGTTCTGGAACCAGGTGGGCATTCTCTGCGGGGCCTATGCCGGCATCAAGTTCGGCACACTCTTCCTCGTGGTGGCGCTGAAATGGGTTATCATGGGCCGCACGAAGCCGGGGCGCTATCCGCTCTGGGGCGCCTATTTCTTCCGCTGGTGGTTCGTGCAGCGCCTTTATGCGCTGGCGCATCCGAGCTATCTTGCGAACTCGCCGATCATGCGGCTCTACCTGCGCCTGCTGGGCGCGAAGGTGGGCTCCGGCGTGATGATCGCCCATGCGCAATTCGGCGCGGCCGATCTCGTGAAGATTGGCGCGGGCACTTCCATCGGGCACAAGGCGAACATCGCCAATGCCGAGGTGATGGCGGGTGAACTCATCATCGGCGAAGTGGCGATCGGCTCGGACAGCTATATCGGCAACCAGGTGATGGTGCCGGCCGGCTGCCGCATCGGGCATGATGCCCGTATCGAGGATATGTCGGCCATACCCGCCGGCGTCCAGATCAAGCCATTCGAGATCTGGGATGGCTCACCAGCGAGGAAAGTGGGCCTCATCGATCCCGCGACCCTTCCGGAGCGTTCGCTGCCGGGCCCGATCTGGCGGCATCTGCAATATTGGGTCTATGGTCTGCTGATCATCGCGGTCTCGGGCATCGGCCTCATGCCGCTTTTCCCGGCCTTCTTCGTCTATGACACGATCGAGGCGGTACTCATCAACACGGCGGATTGGGTGCAATGGTACCACGTGCTGCCCGTCGTGGCCTGGATCATGGGCGCGGCTCTGGTGGTTTTCACGATTGCCTTCGTCATCCTCGTACGCTGGACCCTGATGCCGCGCCGGCTGCAACCCGGCACCTATTCGCTGCATTCCTGGCTTTATCTGCGCCAGTGGATCGTCAATCTGTGCACGGAAGTGTCGCTCGACACCCTCTCCTCGCTCTATGCGACAGTTTACATGCGGGCCTGGTATCGCCTCATGGGCGCACGCATCGGCAAGGGCGCCGAGATTTCGACCAATATCGGCGCGCGCTACGACCTGCTGACCATTGGCTCGAAGAGCTTCATGGCCGATGAATGCTCGCTCGGAGACGAGGATATCCATCGCGGCTGGGTGACCTTCAAGAAGACGCTGATCGAGGATCGCGTTTTCGTCGGCAACAATGCGGTCATCGGCCATGGCACGCATCTGCGCGAGGGCACGCTGATCGGCGTGAAATCCAAGGCACCGGAGCATGGCGAGACCCAGCGCGACGAGACCTGGTTCGGCTCCCCGCCGATCAAGTTCCCCGTGCGCCAGAAATTCGAGGGTGTCGCCGCGAACTGGACCTATGAGCCGCCCTTCTCGATGAAGCTGTGGCGCGCAATGTTCGAGGCCATGCACACCACATTCCCGACCATGCTGTTCCTGACGCTTGGCTCCATCGCGATGTTCTTCTTTGTCTTTCCGGCGTTGGAGCGGCGTGAATATGGTGAGGCGGCTGGCTGGTTCGTTGCGGCCAGCGTGGTGATGCCGATCATCATGTTGGCCTGCGTTTGCGCCATCAAATGGGCGATGATGGGCGTCTACAAACCGCTGGCCCGGCCGATGTGGAGCTGGTGGGCCATGCGCACCGAGGCTGTCGCCGTGCTCTACTGGGGCCTTGGCGGCAGGGTGCTGCTTGAGCATCTGCGCGGCACGGCTTATCTGCCTTTCATGCTGCGCTTCTTTGGCTGCCGAATCGGCACGGGCGTCTACATGGACACGACCGATATCACCGAATTCGATTGCGTGACCATTGGCGATCACGTGGCCATGAACGATTTCTCCTGCCTCCAGACGCATCTCTACGAGGACCGCGTGATGAAGGTCGGCCGGATCGAACTCGGCGACGGCGTCACCATCGGTTCCTTCGCAACCGTGCTCTACGATACCAAGGTGGGCGATTTCGCGCAGTTGAACCCGCTCACCCTGGTAATGAAGGGCGAGCAGATTCCCGCAAACACCGTCTGGGGCGGCGCCCCGGCGGTGCCGATGAGTTTGGAGCATTGAGGATCACATGAAAAAATTGCTTTTGTCACTGGGTCTGTTGGTATTCTGGACTCCGATAGTTTTTGCGCAATCCCAGACAGTCAATGCAGAATCCGGGAAACCGGTGCAGGCATTGCAGATTTATTCTGTAGGGCCTGATTGCAAGTCGCTCAGTATCAGTAAACCGTACATTACGGAAGAGCCGAAACACGGCAAAGCCTATCTGAAAAGCCAAAATGTAGCCGTCGACCACCAGAGGTGTGGAAAAATTACAGTGCAGGCCACAGAGATCTACTATCGATCTAAGGCCGGTTACAAAGGCAGCGACAGCTTTGACCTTTCATTGGTCCGGGAGGCTGATCAAACCAGCAGCGGAGGGCGCGAGACGCAGATTTTCCGTTTCCCGGTCGAGGTCCGCTGAGGCCGTTTTACAGATCCGGGGTTTCCCGCTAAAGCCCGGCTCATGTCGCACAATTCTTTCGGGCACCTCTTCCGTTTCACCACCTTCGGCGAAAGCCACGGGCCGGCCATTGGCTGCGTAGTGGATGGCTGCCCGCCATTGATCCCGCTGACGGTCGAGGAGATCCAGCGCGATCTCGATCGCCGCAGGCCGGGGCAATCGAAGTTCACCACGCAGAGGCAGGAGCCGGATCAGGTGCGCATCCTCTCGGGCGTGTTCACCGAGGCCGATGGCATCCAGCGCACCACGGGCACCTCGATCGGCCTGCTGATCGACAATGTGGATCAACGCTCGAAGGATTACTCGGAAATCGCCGCGAGTTTCCGCCCTGGCCACGCCGATTTCACCTATGACGCAAAATACGGCATCCGAGATCCGCGCGGCGGCGGGCGCTCCTCGGCGCGCGAAACCGCGATGCGGGTCGCCGCCGGGGCGATTGCGCGCAAGGTTGTGCCGGGCTGCCGCGTGCGTGGCGCGCTGGTGCAGATGGGCCCACATAGAATCGACCGCCGGAACTGGAATTGGGAGGAGGTGGATCGCAACCCCTTCTTCTGCCCGGATGCCGAGGCCGCCGAATTCTTCGGCGAGTATCTCGATGGCATCCGCAAGAATGGCTCTTCCATCGGCGCGGTGCTGGAAATCGTGGCCGAGGGCGTGCCGGCGGGGCTCGGCGCGCCGATCTATGGCAAGCTCGACAGCGATATCGCCGCCGCTCTGATGTCCATCAACGCCGTGAAGGGCGTGGAGATCGGCGCCGGCTTCGGCGCGGCCGAGCTCACCGGCGAGGAAAACGCCGATGAAATCCGTATGGGGAATGACGGTCAGCCGATTTTCCTCGACAACCATGCGGGCGGCATTCTCGGCGGCATTTCCACCGGCCAGCCCATCGTCGTGCGCTTCGCGGTGAAGCCGACTTCCTCGATCCTCACCCCGCGCGCGACCATCGATCGTTTTGGCAACGAGACCGAAATTCGCACCAAGGGCCGCCACGACCCTTGCGTCGGCATTCGCGCCGTGCCGGTGGGCGAGGCGATGCTGGCGATCGTGCTGGCGGATCATTACCTGCGCCATCGCGGACAGGTCGGTTGATTCACCGACGGGAAATTTCAGTACCACTGAAGTTTTTGGGCTAGTTTGGCTCTTTTTTTATTGACGCCTGCAAAGACCAGGCGCAGTGAAACGCCATGAAACTCGAGATCTGGCTCAAGCGGACGGGCACCAGGCGCTCCGCCTTCGCGGAAGCGGTGGGCCTGTCGCCCGCGAGCATCACGGCCCTCTGCAAGGGTGGCACAAGCTGGATTTCGCGGGAAACAGCAGAGCGCATCGCGCGCGCCACCGGTGGCGCGGTGACTCCCAACGATTTTCTCGGGCTCGGCCCCACGGAACGGATGAACGACATGCCCGAAATCACAAACCGCGTCCTCGCCGCCATCCAAGCCTTCAAACGCGGCGAGATTGTCGTCGTCACCGATGACGATGATCGGGAAGGCGAGGGCGATCTCATCGTCGCCGCCTCGCTCTGCACGCCGGAGAAGATGGCCTTCATCGTGCGGCATACGAGCGGCATCGTCTGCACGCCCCTGCCGATTGCCGAAGCAAGGCGCCTGCGGCTCGACCCGATGGTCGCGGTGAATGACAGCGCGCATACCACCGCCTTCACGGTCTCCATCGATTACCGCGAAGGGCTGACCACGGGCATCTCGGCGGATGAGCGCACGGCGACCGTGCGCGCGCTGACAAACGGCAATGTGCAGGCCGGGGATTTCGTCCGTCCCGGCCACATTTTTCCGCTGATCGCACGCGATGGCGGGGTGCTGATGCGCTCGGGCCACACGGAAGCCGCGGTCGATCTCTGCCGGCTCGCGGGGCTGCCGCCGGTGGGTGTGATCTCCGAACTCGTGAATGATGACGGCACGGTGACCAAGGGCCAGCAGGTCACGGATTTCGCAACCAGGCACAAACTCGCGCGGCTCACGATCGCCGATCTCATCGCCTATCGGCAGGCGCGGGAGAAGCTCGTGGAGCGGGTGAACACTTTTCCCGTGGAAACCGCCATCGGCACGCTCACGGGCCATGCCTTCACGACGCCCTTCGACGAGGTGCAGCATCTGGCGCTGGTCTATGGCGATATCGGCGATGGCAAGGCCGTGGTGACGCGGCTCCATCGCGCCAATGCGATCACCGATGTGTTCGGCGGCGGCAAGGGCATCGAAGCCGCGCTTCATCGCTTCAGGAAGGAAGGGCGCGGCGTGCTCGTCTACCTGCGCGATGGCACGGCGGGCGTGCCCAAGGCGACGCTCCGGCCACAGAATTCCGATCAGCAGCGTGCGCAGGCCTGGCGCGAGGTAGGGCTTGGCGCTCAGATCCTGCGTGATCTCGGCGTGCAGTCGATCCGCAATCTCTCAACCAGCGGCAACCGCGCCTTCGTGGGCCTGAACGCCTTCGGCATCGAGATCGCAGGCACGGAGACGCTTTGACGCGCGAGGCCAATCAGGCCTTCATCAGTTCCCGCATATGGGCGGCGACGGAGGATGAAAGCCCTTCGAGATCATAGCCCCCCTCGAGCAGGCTGACGATCTTCCCGCCGCAGACGCGGTCCGCGATCTCCATCACGCGCCGCGTCGCCCAGCCGAAATCCTCGGCTTCGAGCCTGAGATTGGCCAGCGGATCGCGACGATGCGCATCGAAGCCGGCGGAGATGAGGATCACCTCCGGTTGATGCGCCTCGAGGCGGGGGAACACCTTTGCCTCGTAGATCGCGCGGAACATCGCGCCATCGGTACCCGCGGCCAGCGGCACATTATGGATCATCCCGTGGCTGCCCGTCTCGTTCTCGGCCCCGGAACCGGGATAGAGCGGCATCTCATGCGACGAGATGAAAAGAATGTCCTTCTCGTCCCAGAAGATATCCTGCGTGCCGTTGCCGTGATGCACATCCCAGTCGAGGATCGCGACGCGCTTCACGCCATGCGCCTTCCGGGCGTGGCGCGCGGCGATGGCGATTGTGTTGAAAAAGCAGAAGCCCATGGGCGTTGCCTTCTCGGCGTGATGGCCCGGCGGGCGGCTCGCGACGAAGGCATTGGCGAAGATGCCTTTCAACACCTCATCGACTGCGCGGCAGGCCGAGCCCATCGCGGCCAGCACGGCCGGCATCGTGCCGGGCGACATGGAGGTGTCGCCATCGAGGAAACGAAATCCTTCCGCGGGAGCACTCGCGGCAATGATGCGAACATATTCATCGGGATGCGCCAGCGTCGCCTGATCGAGTGGCGCGGTGATGGCGGCCTCGCGCCGCAGCGTGGCGAATTCGGGGCTGTCCAGAACACGCTCGATCGCACGCAGCCGTTCCGGCCGCTCCGGATGTCCGGCGGGGATGGCATGGCCCTGAAAAACCGAATCAGTCATCACAAGGGTTGTCATGGTGCGATGATCCGCTGCAATGGTGCCGGATGGAACAGGCGATGGTCGCCTTTCGCCCCCCGCCGGGACATTGGCGGCTGTTGTAGCGTAACCTTCGCGTTATGAGAAATCATGCGATGCAGCATGCGGGGAAACATTGTGTCTTTCCCGCACTCGTCGGAAGAAGCCCGGGTCATTAATCAAAACGCAACCATGATCAATCATTCTTCCGAAACGATGTCCTCATTGCCTCTCGCCATGAAAGCATGTGTTGCGGCTTGCATTGCCCTCGCGACCGCTGCGTGCAACACCTACGCCTCCTTCCCCGATCCGAGCCTCTCGAAGCGCGATGTTGAATTGCTGGCGCTCGCGCCGCAGAGCTTTGCGCGAGAACTCGATCCGATGCGGGCACGCATTCGCATGCCGAATTCGACGGGTGAAAAGACACCAGGCACGATCATTGTCGATAACGAGGCCCGCTTCCTGTATTTCGTCGAGGACCCGAATACGGTCCTGCGCTATGAGATCTCACCAGGCATGGAATCGCATCAGTGGCGCGGCACCGCCACCATCGGCCGCAAGGTCGAGTGGCCCTCCTGGACCCCGGGGAACGAAGCGCGCCGCATGGCGCCGGGCCTGCCCTCCACCGTGCCAGGCGGCCCGAACAATCCGCTGGGGGCGCGCGGACTTTACCTTTATGACGAACGCGGTCGCGACACGGAATATCGCATCCACGGCACGAACGAGCCGGAGATGATCGGTCAGCCGGTCTCGCTGGGCTGCATCCGCATGCACAATATCGACGTGATTGATCTCTATGCCCGCGTGCAGATCGGCTCGAAAGTCATCGTGCGCTGAGCAGCAGGCTGGGACAGAAACGAACAAGGCGGCCTTTTTGGCCGCCTTTTTTGTTTCCTGCCCGATGGTTGTCAGTCGCTCCATCCGGTCTGCGCGATCTGCTTCGTGCGCTCGCGGGCCCGACGGCGCTCGGCCACGCGACTCGCAGCGGCGGCAAGGGCAGGCAAGCGGATCGCGCGGTAATGCGTGGCAATGTGGCCGGCAACGGCAAGGCGCTCGCGGGTGAGGGGGATCGTTTCACGGTTTCGAAGGCTTTCCGCGAAAAGCGAGGCCGGGGGCATGCTGTTTCCTCTTGGCAATGGAGACCGGGTGGACCCGGAATGACGCCAGTAATCGCGGTGCATCGTGATTGGCGTTGGGCGCGATTGTGGAAAACCCGCGGCAAAGCGTTAAGATAGGTTAAGATTTCTGATGCGATGACTCAGCCCTTGGCTTCGAGACTCTTGAAAGTGTCGCGCCAGCGCGAGAACGTCTGGTCGAGCAACTCCAGATCGCTGGCGGGCAGACGGCCAATCGTTTCCTGGATGAAGCGTTTCTGCACATCCATGCCTTCCGCCGCGAGGCGACGGCCCTCGGAAGTGAGATGCAGGGCGTGGGAGCGCCGATCACCCGGGATCGGTTTGCGATCCACAAGTCCAGCCTCGACCAGCCGATCCACAAGGCCCGAGACATTGCCCTTCGTGACATAGAGCCGCTCGGCGAGGTCACGCTGCGTGATGCCCTCATCCTCCGTCAATGTCGAAAGCAGGTCGAACTGGGCCACGGAAAGTCCAATGGAGCGCAAGCGCCCGGACATCGCGGAATGCCCACGCTGATGCAACCGCAAGAAGCGGAACCAGATGCGGGCCGGAGTCACGCTGCGTTCATCCATCATATGTTTCCCTTGGAGCGGCTCGTGCGTCTTTTCAAGTGTTTATCGCGCGGCCGGCCTTTCCATTCGGCTCAAGCCATGGCAGGAAAAACGCAAGAAACCGGCTGATTTGCAGGAAGCTGCCATGCCGCCCTTTGCCTACTCGCACGCCTGCCACGCAGCAATTCGTTGCGAAAAATCGTGCGTTGGCCAGCTTTTCGCAGGGTAACGATGGCAACGCGGCTTTCCTTCGCACGTCCATCCCGTTTCATGATCTGGGCCGAGCACCTGGCCTTCGTGGCAGTTCCGCTGGCGCTTCTGGCAATTCTTCTTGCGCGATCCGGCCAGGTTGATCCGGGGCGGGCGCTGGTGCTCATCGGCCTCGCGGCTTTTCTGGCCATGCTCGCGCTGGCGGTGGCCGGGGTCGGCGCCATCGATATGTGGCGGAACGGGAGAACGGGCCTGTTCCGGCTGTTTCGAACCGTCATTCTCGCCCTGTCCGTTCTTGGCGGGCCGGCTTTTCTGGCGATCGAGTCCAGGCGCCTTCCACTTCTGAACGACATCACGACCGACCTCGATGATCCGCCGGAATTCTCGCGCTCCTCGGTGGCGCTTCAAGCCCGGAAGGGGCATGTTCCGCCCGTCCGCGACCCGCGCGAGCGCGAGCGCCAGCGCCCCGCCTATCCGGATATCCGGCCGCTGGTGCTGGATATGGAGGCCGATCAGGCTTTCCGGCTGGTTCTCGAGGCGGTGCAGAGGCTGCGCTGGCGCATCATCGAGCAATCGGCGCCGGGTGGCCGCTCGGGACAGGGGCGTATCGAGGCGATTGCCGAGACGACCCTGCTGCGCTTTCAGGACGACATCACGATCCGCTTGCGCCCCTCCCCGGCCGGAACACGCGTGGATATCCGCTCCGCGAGCCGCATCGGCCGGCATGATTTCGGCGCGAATGCCCAGCGCATCCGCCGTCTCGCGGAGGAAATCCTCGCCTCGCGCGATTAGAGCCTTTTCCGATCCATCGGATGCCGGTTGGTCGAAGAAAATGCGTGAAACAACAAGAAATCAGAACGGACGGTCTGAGCCATTCAGATCGGAATCCGCTCCGGTCAGGCTCGCCGGAACACGGCATCCATGGCGAGTTCCGGCTCGGCCGTGATGAGCCCTCGCGCGAAGAGATCCTCGAGATGCGCGAAGGTGGAGAGCCCGGCTGCGCCCTTCAGTTCCGGGCGCAGGCCGGGATAGTTCTCCTCGACCAGCTTCTGCACCCTGCGCGGCCCGTCCGAAAGGCGATCCAGGATCTGTGATTCGCGCTGCTTCCGGTGGCTCAGGATCGCGCGGCTGAAGCGCCGCGGATCGGCCACGCCGCCGCCATGGCCGGGAAGGTAGAGCGCATCCTCCTCGCGCCCCGCAAGCTTTTCCAGCGAGGCCATGTAATCGGCCATCGAGCCATCGGGCGGCGCGACGATGGAGGTGGACCAGCCCATCACATGGTCGCCCGAGAAGACGATTCCCGTGCCTGAAAGCGCGAAGCTCACGTGGTTCGCGGTATGGCCTGGGGTATGGATCGCCTCGAAAGCGTGTTCGCCCACGAGGATGCGCGCGCCATCCGCGCTTTCGACCTCCGGCCGGTGATCGAAATCTGCCGAGGCATCCAGCGGGTTCACCTCGCCGAGGCGCAAGGGGCGGGCCGGCGCATGCGGAGCGCAGCCATGGATGGGCGCGCCGGTGCGTTCGGCGAGAGGACGCGCGAGCGGGGAATGGTCGCGATGGGTATGCGTCACGAGAATCGCGGCCACGCGCGCTTCGCCGATCGCCGCGAGGAGCCGCGCGAAATGCGCGCCATCCTCCGGTCCGGGATCGATGATCGCGAGGTCCGACGTGCCCACGAGATAGGTGCAGGTGCCCGTGAAGGTGAACGGCCCGGCATTCCCCGCCACGAGCCGGCGAATGCCGGGCGCGACTTCTTCCAGCCGGGCTGTTTCAGGCGGGGCGAGGTTGAAGGGAACATCCATGGGCCAGCCTCTTCACCAACTTGTCTTCGCCGGTATACCGGCCTATAGACCACTAGGCGCCGGCGCAACCTTTTCCCTTTGAAGCCGGTTCCGGGACCGAGAGCGAAAGAGGACGTCCATGCAGAACAGCGCCACCCTGATCGATACCGTTTTCGCCGGCAAAGGCAGCCGCTCGCTGCTGCGGGATGCCGCGATTGCGCTGGCTGCGACGGGCCTTCTGACGCTTTCGGCCAAGGTGCAGGTGCCGTTCTACCCGGTTCCCATGACCATGCAATCGCTGGTCGTGCTGGTGATCGGCGCAGCCTTCGGCTGGCGCCTCGGCGTGGCCACCGTGATGCTCTACCTGCTGGAAGGCCTCGCCGGGCTTCCCGTTTTCGCCAACACGCCGGAAAAGGGCGTGGGCCTTGCCTACATGATGGGCCCGACCGGCGGTTATCTCATCGGTTTCGTGGCGGCTGCCTTCGTGACCGGCTTCCTCGCCGAGCGCGGCTGGACCAAGAGCGTGCTCGGTTCGCTCGCGGCAATGGCCATCGGCCATGCCGTGATCTTCCTGTTCGGTTTCGCCTGGCTCGCGGTGCTCATGGGTGCCGGCAAGGCCTATCTTTTCGGTGTCGCGCCCTTCTATGCGGCGACGCTGTTCAAGACCCTGCTCGGCGCGGCGCTTCTGCCGGCGGCTTGGCGCGTGGTGGAATACCTGCGCCGCGCCTGATTTTCAGGGACATGCAAGGAATGGGAGGCCGGGAGAAGTCCCGGCCTTTTTCATGCAAGATCACCGACCGGCTTGATGCCGCTGCGATCGAGCCGCGCGAGAAGGTCGGCACCCGTCTTTCCATCGAGCGTGAAATCCGGCGCGATTTCCAGAAGCGGCACCAGCACGAAGGCGCGGTCGGCGATGGCCGGATGCGGGATCGTGAGATGCGGCTCGGCGATGTGCTCGTCGCCATAGGTCAGCACATCGATGTCGATACGCCGTGGTCCCCAGCGCTCGAGGCGCACGCGGCCCATGGCCCGCTCGATCTCCAGGCAGGTCTCCAGCAGTGCACGGGGCCCGAGAATCGTGCGCACGGTGAGCGCAGCATTGGCAAAGGACGGCTGGTCGGTCTTGCCCCAGGGCTGCGTCTCGTAGATGCGCGAACGGGCAAGCAGACTGATCTCCGGCACGGCCGCGATGCGCCGCGTCGCCTCGCGCAAGGCCTCGAACCGATCCGCGAGATTGGCGCCAAGCGCGAGATGGGCGAGGACGCGCGCCTGGCTCACCGCGCGCGCCTCCGGTGGATCGTCACCTCGATGGTTTCGAACAGCGCGGCGATGGCTGCCCCAGGCTTCTCCACGGTGACCGCAACTGCCTCGATCAGCGGCTGCTGCGCGAGGATAGTCGCGGCGATGCGTTCGCCCAAAGCCTCGATGATCTGAAAGCGCTCGCCCACCGCGATCTCCTGCACCATGCTCACCAGATCGGCATAGGACACGCCCTTCGCAAGGTCATCCCCCTGGCCGGCCGGCGCGAGATCGAGCCAGCATTCGAGGCTGATGTTGA
Source organism: Rhabdaerophilum sp. (assembly GCF_046092605.1). Taxonomy (NCBI): domain Bacteria; kingdom Pseudomonadati; phylum Pseudomonadota; class Alphaproteobacteria; order Hyphomicrobiales; family Rhabdaerophilaceae; genus Rhabdaerophilum; species Rhabdaerophilum sp. The sequence goes on from NZ_JBJTDY010000018.1 coordinate 30,260, forward strand.
AGCGCTGGCCGAGCCGCGCTTCCTCCTCGTAAAGACCATGATAGGCGAAGACGGCGATCTTCTTCACCACGATCCGGTCGCCTGTCTGCGGGCTCATGCGGCGTTCTCCGGGCAAAGGGCTGCGCGCACGGTGAGCGCGTCGATATGCGGGCCGATATCGTGGACGCGCAGGATATCCGCACCGAGGCCTACCCCAAGCATTGCGGCGGCCAGCGAACCCGCAAGGCGTTCGGTCACCGGACGATTCGTGATGAACCCGAGAAAGGATTTGCGCGAAACGCCGAGCAACACCGGCCGGCCCATGGCCCTGAGGCGCGGAATCGCGCGGAACGCATCGAGGTTCTGGTCAAGCGTCTTGCCGAAGCCGATGCCGGGATCAAGCGCGATGCGATTCGCGGGAATGCCGGCCTTTCGGGCAAGCTCGAGGGAGCGCTCGAAAAAGCGCTCCATGTCATCCGCAATATCGATGTTCTCGTCCTTGATGAGCCGGTTATGCATGATCACCAGCCCGGCACCGGCTTCGGCGACCACCGACGCCATGGCAGGGTCATGCTGCAGGCCCCACACATCATTGACGATGACAGCTCCTGCCGCGAGCGCGGCCTTCGCTGTTTCGGCCTTGTAGGTATCGATGGAGATCGGCGTGGTAAAATGCCGGTCCTGCAAGGCCATCAGCACCGGCACCACACGCGCAATCTCCTCCCGAGGGGAAATCGGCTGGGCACCGGGGCGGGTCGATTCGCCGCCGACATCGAGGATATCCGCGCCGTCCTGCACCATCTCCTCTGCATGGCGGATCGCTGCTCCACTTTGCGCGAAGAAGCCGCCATCGGAAAATGAATCCGGTGTCACGTTCAGGATCCCCATCACCAGAACGCGACCTTCGGGCCGGCGCGGCCATGGCGGGGCGAGGGGGGTGGGCATGGAATGAAGCCTCGGCAAGTCACGCGAACCGGAAAAGAGCCCGAGGGCATAGACCACGAGGCCCCCGCTGACAATCGTCCGTCGCGCAACGCGGGCATGGCGAGATTGCGCCCCGGCATGCTATTCTGCGATTTCAGGTTTCCGATCCCCGCCGGCGCATGCCCGAGACCCCGTCCGCTCCCGTTTCCAAGCTTCGCGCTCGCCCTTCGGCGACCCTGCATCGCGGCCGTGCGCCCAGTGCGGTCGTCCGCGAATTCACGGGCTGGATCAAGCGCGAGAGCCTGCCATTCTGGAGCATCAAGGGGTGGGACGAAAAGCACGGCGGCTTTCATGAGCGGTTTGATTTCACGGCCAGCCCGGATGTTTCGGCCCCGCGCCGCACGCGCGTGCAATGGCGGCAGATCTATGTGCTGGCGCATGCGAGCATGCTGGGCTGGACCGATGGCCTCAACCTCGCCCTCAAGGGGCTGGAGTGTCTCCTGAATCGAGCCTGGTCGCCGGATGGGAACCCCGGCTTCGTTGAGGTTCTCGATCCCGACGGCTCGGTGCTGAGCGCAAGACGGGATTCGTATGACCACGCCTTTGCCCTGCTGGCCTTGGGCTGGCTTTCGCGCGCTTCGGGCGATGCGCAGGTGCGGACGTTGCTCGATGTCGTGCTGGCTTTCGTGCGCGAGGAACTGACAGACCCGAAGGGCTTCCTGCTCGAATCGCTGCCGCCTGCCTTGCCGCGCCGTCAGAACCCGCACATGCACATGTTCGAGGCCATGCTGGCGCTGGCGGAGACCGTGGGCCATCCCGACGCACTGAAGGAAGCCGCACGCTATCGCCGGATGCTCGAACGGACCTTCATCGACCGCAAGTCCCGGCTGCTGCTCGAGTTCTTCGGCGATGACTGGAAGGCGGTCGAGGAGAATGGCGCATCCATCGTCGAGCCGGGACATATGGCGGAATGGGCCTGGTTGCTGCGTAAGCACGACCAGATGATCAGCCAGCCGCCAACGCCGCTGGCGACGCATTTCCTAGGCGCCGCCCTCAGTGCAGCCGAACCGGTCCACGGCTTTCTCATCGACGAGATCGATACCCTGAGCCAGCCGCGCAAGCTCACGCGCCGGCTCTGGCCGCAGACCGAGCTCATCAAGGCCTGGCTCGCGCAGGCCGAGACCGGTGCGGCCCGTGCGGACGAAGCCGCCGAGCATTTGATCAAACAGATGCTGAAGACCTACCTCGCCGGCCCCTTTGCGGGAGGCTGGATCGATCAGTTCGGTGCGCGGGGGGAGGTGGCGACCGCCCTCGTGCCCGCCTCATCTCTCTACCATGTCTTCGTTGCGGCGGCGGAAGCCGATCGAATACTGGGCTAGCGCCTGCGCCGCCCGATCTCGCCTGCGAGGGAGGAAATCCGCGTGGTCGGAGTGGCAGGATTCGAACCTGCGACCCCCTCGTCCCGAACGAGGTGCGCTACCAGACTGCGCTACACTCCGCGACCGACGCGAGGCCGGTTCCTTACAGCCCTGATGCCGGCCTTGCAAGTCTCACGCGAGCCGCTTCTTCAACTCTCTGCGCTCCTTGCCATTCCCGGTTGGGGTGTGACGAAGAAGACGCAATTTTCAACCAAGATCGGTTGAAGCGAGGACAGGGAGGCGCTAGAGGCTTGTTCCGAGCGGTGGTCGATTCAGATCGAGCCGTTTTGGGGCGTCGCCAAGTGGTAAGGCAGCGGATTTTGATTCCGCCATTCCCAGGTTCGAATCCTGGCGCCCCAGCCAGATTTTTTTCGGGTCAAGAAATCAATAAGACAAGATATATAAATCGAATTACATTATGCTTGGCAGCCCAACGGCACACCACAGCGCTACCCGCCATCCAGCACAGCATGAACAAAGCTTGTAAATACGTCACATCGAAGCTTAGTGGACATCACTTTACGATTCATCTCCTCTTCGATCTACGCTCAGGACCTGTTGATTTGCAGGCAAGTGTGATTCAGAGTGTTTTTTCAGGGAGCCCCTGATGGATGGTCTGTTCCTGCTGAGTGAGCGCCAAATGGCCCGGATCGCTCCGTTTTTCCCTCTGTCGCACGGCGCGCCTCGGGTCGATGACCGACGCGTTGTGAGCGGCATCGTCTACGTGATCAAGCACGGCCTGCAGTGGAAGGATGTGCCCAAGGGATACGGTCCCCACAAGACGCTCTTCAACTGTGCTTCGCACAATCCCGGCGGGATCATACGCTGGAGCCGGATGGGGGTGTTCGACCGCATCTTTGCAGGTCTCGCGGCTGAAGGACCAAAGCCGGAGCGCATCATGATCGACGCCAAGCACCCGAAGGCGCATCCCACGGCGGGGAGCCTGCTCAAAAAGGGGCTCTTTCCCGATGTATCGGGCGCGCCTAGGGCCGGCTGAACTCCAAACTCCGCGCCATGTGTGACGGCTACGGCAAGCCTCTCGTAATGCTGCTCACCGAAGGCCAGATGAGCGACCACAAGGGCGCGGCGCTCATCCTGGGGCGCATCGCAACCCGCTACGACCGCTCCGCCCACGCGATCTTCTCCACAATCTGCTTTGCGGCGGCAATCGTCTTCGGGTTGTGATCCATCAGTCCTGAGCCTGGAAATGGTCCACTCATCGGCTGATCGCCCCGTCGGCAAACCGGCAGCAGGCGGAACTGCATCACATCATCCGTCGCAATCTGATCACGAATCCGGAACCTGACGTCAATGGCCCTGATGGCGGATACCCTGATGGCGGATACATGCGGATAGATGGGGCCAAGAAACCGCTTGGCCCGGAAGAAGGCATGGGTTCAACTGGCTGCCTCGCATTCGTAAAGGAGGTCGATCCTGACTCTTCTGCGCAGACATGACCATCAGGCCACCAATGCCGAGAGCCCGCTTTCCTTGCTTGATCCACCGATCACGCCGGTCGGACAGCTTTTTATTCGCAACAATGGTCATCTCCCGGATGGGCCGTTCGACGCGGAAACGTGGCCGTTATCGGTCACGGGATTGGTGCGCGAGCCCTTGAGCCTGACGGTCATGGAACTGGAACGCCGCTTCCCGGTTGTGTCTATCACCACGGTCATCGAATGCGCCGGGAATGGCCGCTCGCTGAATGCCTACCCCAGGGAAGGCATTCCCTGGGGGCTTGGTGCGGTGGGCTGTGTAACCTTCACAGGCGTCCGGCTTGCGGATGTCCTGCGCGCGGCAGGCATTTCCGAAGGTGCCAGCCATATCCGGCATCATGGGGCGGATCAGGCGATCAACCGGCGCGGCGCAGCCTTTTCGCGCGGATTGCCGCTGGAAAAGGCCTTGCAGCCGGAATGCCTGCTGGCCTTCGCGATGAATGGCGAACCGCTGACGCCAGATCATGGGGCGCCGTTGCGGATCGTCGCACCGGGCTATCCCGGTTCAGCCTGGCAGAAATGGCTGACAGGCATCGAGGTGCTCGACCATGTCCATGAGGGTCCGGGCATGTCCGGGCTGGATTATCGGGTGCCGATCGATCCGCTCTGCCCCGGTGATCCGATTGACCCCGCGCGCTTCGAGATCATTCGGGAAATGCCGGTCCGCGCCATCGTGACCAGCCATGAAAATGGCGATGTTGTTCAGGGCGGCCAAGCAACAAGGATCGAAGGCTGGGCCTGGGCCCACGGGACTCCGATCGCCGAAGTCGCGATCTCGATGGATCAGGGCGCGCATTGGCAGCCGGCGTCGCTGACCGCGCCGGAAGGCTCCTATTCGTGGACCCGTTTCTCACTTCCGCTGGTTGTTCCTGTGACCGGAGAACTGGCGCTTGTCATTCGCGCAACGGATGCGAATGGGCGTCAGCAACCGCTCGAGCCGCGCTGGAATCCGCGAGGTTATTGCAACAACATGTGCCAGCGGCTTCGACTGGCTGTTATCTGACGCGGCGAGAGCATTTTCCCATCCATTGGATACCGGTTGGTCAAAGAAAATGCGATCAAACAATCAGGAATGAGAGCGGACGGCCTCTTTCAATCAGCTCGGACTCCGCTCCAGTTGATCATTCCGCTCGTGCCGAATGCCGTCCATCCGCGCAACTGGCAGAACGGGAGCTGAACCGAGGAGGGGGACGTGCCAGGTGGCGGTGTAGCTCGATAGAGCCATCATCCCGGCGGCGCGCCGTTAAGAGCGCTGTGGCAGGCGGGCTGATGCCGGTGGCCATTGATCGGCCTTCGGGAGAGTGTCGGGTTTGCGACAGCCAACCTTGATGCCGAGGACGACCAATCACCGACGCGAGGATGAACCTGCGCACGCTCATGGAGAAGACACCTGACGCCGATATCCTGCGCGGGATGATCATCTTCGCCGCCGCGCGGCTGATGGAGCTGGAGGAGGAGTGTTGACCGGCGCAGCCCATGGCGGGAAGAGCGCGCTGCGCCTCGCCCAGCCCAACGGTGACGTGACCGGGATTGGAAAGCGAGGGCCGGCACAGTCGAACTGCGCATTCCCAAGCTGAGGAAGGACACGATCTCGACCGCAAAAGCGCAGTGATCATTCCATGCGCCGCTCTCATGGCGCGGACAAGAGAGGGTAAGCCGGAGTTTGAACAGCGAGCCATGAAACGCGTCCATGATCACCAGAATTATTGCCGTCTTGGCTACCATGGCGGAACCGCTATGACCAAACAAGAAATTTTTGCGAAAACAGAGGCTTATGGGAAACATGGAGCGGGTAGCGGGAATCGAACCCGCGCGTTCAGCTTGGGAAGCTGACAGGCTACCATTACATCATACCCGCGCTCAGCTCCCTAATAGGCCGGGAGCGCATTGGATTTCAAGACCTGCGGCGCTTCCGTTTTCGCGGGGGAAACCGCTGGTAGCTGTCTCGACAGTGCCGGATCGCGGCCTTAACTCTCGGGCAAAAGCCCAGCTAGCGAGCGATTCGCCATGAACCTGCTGAAAACTCTCGTCGATCATCCGCTGACCGAGCGCGTCGTAGTGGTGCTCATCGTGCTCAACGCGATCACTCTCGGGCTGGAGACCAGTTCGACCGTGATGGAAGATTATGGTCGGCTTTTGCACATGCTCGACACGATCTTCCTCTGGATCTTCGTGGCAGAACTTGCCGCGCGCTTTGCCGTGCGGCGCGGGGCCTTCTTCCGCGACCCCTGGAACGTCTTCGATGCGATCGTCGTCGGCATCGCGCTGCTGCCGGCCACCGGCGCGCTCTCGGTGCTGCGCTCCTTGCGCGTTCTGCGGCTGCTGCGCCTCGTCACCGCCATCCCGTCGCTGAAGCGGGTGGTGAGCGGCCTCATTGGGGCCATCCCCGGAATGGGGTCGATCATCCTGCTGACGGCGCTGGTTTATTACGTCTATGCCGTGATGGGCACGAAGCTCTTCGGAGCCACCTCGCCGGAGCAGTTCGGGTCGCTCGGGGCCACGACCTACACCCTCTTCCAGATCATGACCTTCGATGACTGGTCGGGTGGCGTCGCCAAGCCCCTGCTCGAAAAGCACGGCTACGCGATGGTCTATATCGTGACGTTCATCCTGCTCTCGGCCTTCATGATGCTCAATCTCTTCATCGGGGTCGTGGTCAGCGCCCTCGATGACGAGAAAACAGCCGCTGATCCGCGCACGCTTCTGCATGATCCGCGCGAGATGGCGCGGGTGGCGGAAGAACTGCGCGCACTCCGGGCGGAGATCGCCGAATTGCGGCGGGAGAGGTCCGGGAGCTAAAGCATTTTCGCCCTGATCAGATCCAGATCGGATGCTTTATCTCTTTGTTTGATCGCATTTTCTTTGCGCGAACCGGAAACCACCCCCGCCTTCGCAGGGGCATGCTTCGCTTGAAAATGCTCGCTCTCTTTCTTTTTTCGCATTTTCTTTGCGCGAACCGGAAACCACTTCGCTTGAAAATGCTCTAGTCGATGAAATGCTTCGAGAGCTTCAGGCCTTGCGCCTGGTAGTTCGAGGCCTTCTCGCGGCCATAGAGAGCGCGCGGCAAGTCGGCCATGCGCTCATAGATCAGCCGTCCGACCACCTGCCCGTCCTCCAGGATGAACGGCACATCGCGTGAGCGCACTTCCAGCACACCGCGCGCGCCCGCCCCGCCTGCCTCGGCATGGCCGAAACCGGGATCGAAAAAGCCCGCATAATGCACGCGAAACTCGCCCACCTGCGCATCGAACGGCACCATTTCCGCCGCGTGATCCGGCGGGACATGCACGGCCTCCTTCGAGGCGAGAATGTAGAACTCGTTGGGGTCGAGGATGAGTTCGCGGCGCCCGGAGAGATGGATCGGCTCCCAGAATTCCGCCTTGCGATAGGCGCCAGGCTTGTCGACATCCACGAGCCCCGTATGCCGCTTGCCGCGATAGCCCACGAGACCATTCACATCGAAGCCGGAGAGGTCGACCGAGAGCGCCACGCCATCCTGGATCAGCGCGGTATCCTGATCAACCAGCCGCGCGCGCTGGTGAAGGGCCAGCAGCGCCCGATCATCCACCCGCGCGTCACCACGCCGGAAGCGGATCTGCGACAGGCGCGAGCCCGTGCGGACAAGAACCGGGAAAGTGCGCGGCGAGATCTCCGCGAAGACCGGGCCAGCATAACCCGCTGCGATGGCATCGAAAGCGGCGGCATGGTCGACGATCACGCGCGTGAAGACATCAAGGCGGCCGGTGGAACTCTTGGGGTTTGCGCTGGCGGACACCTTCTCGGGCAAGGCCAGCGTCTCCAGCACCTCGGCAATATAGACGCAGCCTGTTTCCAGCACTGCGCCGGCCGTCAGGTCGATCTCATGGAGCGCATAATGGGCGATGCGTTCGGCCACAGAGCCATTCGCGCCCGGCAGGAAGCTCGCGCGAATGCGCCAGGCCCTTCTGCCCAGCCGAAGATCGAGGCTCGCGGGCTGGATCTGTCCCTCGGCCAGCGGAATGGCGGACCGGATCGCGCCCTCGGCGAGAAGCGCCTCGATCATCCCGTCGGAATAAATACCGGGCCGATACGCTGCGGCCGGAACCGCGTTGCCCGCCGAAGCCTGCGCCGCCAAGGGCTCCTCCTCCATCAAGGCCTCAACGGCTAGAGGATGCGCGCCTGCGCGGCAATCCGAGGGCGGGATTGTCCACGGAATTCATTGACCTTCGCGGCGGCTGGCCCCATCCTGCAGCCTCTCCCGCATCGAGAGGAGTGCTCACGCGGTGTATCGCGCCGTTACCGAAGGCATCGAGGTTATCGTCCACCCGGCATTCGAGCCGGAGCGGTCGAACCCGGAGGAAGGCAGTTTTTTCTGGTCCTACGCCATCCGCATCCGCAATCTCGGCGAGGTTACGGTGCAGTTGCGCGCGCGCCACTGGGAGATCACCGACGCCAATGGCCGCGTGGAGCATGTCCGCGGTCCGGGCGTGGTGGGGGAACAGCCGATCCTGAAACCGGGCGAAAGCTTCAATTATTCGTCCGGCTGCCCGCTCACCACCAGCCAGGGCATGATGGTCGGCCGCTACGAAATGGTGGCGAGCGATGGTCGCCGGCTGATGGTCGAGATCCCCGCCTTCTCGCTGGACATGCCGGATTCCCGGCGAGTCATGCATTAGGAAGCGAGCGGCATGCATTTTTCCCGGTCGCATTTCTCAACGCGAACCGGCTTCCACCTCGCTTGAAAATGCTCCGAGCCGGTATTTGCGCGAGCAGAATTCGCAGGTGATGCCGATCTGCCCATCATCCTCGCGCATATCCGCGAGATCCTCGGCCGAGAATTGCGCGAGCATCTGGCGGATCTTCGCCTCCGAACAGCGGCACTGGTCGGCGATCGCCAGCGGGTTCTGGACGGTCACGCCGCGCTCGTTGAAGAGGCGATAGAGCAGCCGGTCGAGGCCGAGCGCGGGGTCCACGAGTTCGAGATCCTCGGTGGTTTCCACCAGGCTGCGCGCCTCCACCCAGGCATCATCCTCCGCCACCTCGTGCTTCGGCGTGCCGGCCGGCGCATCGCCGGGATCGAGATCGGCCACGCGCATCCGCTCCGGTGCCTGCGGCAGGAACTGGGCGAGAATGCCGCCCGCGCGCCAGCGCTGGCGACGGGTGCCGGCGATCATCACCTGCTCCTCGGCCACCGCGAGGCGGACAACGGAGGGTATCTGCTCGGATTGCCGGAAATACTGCATCGCCGCCGCTTCAAGCCCCTGCCCATCCAGGCCGACAATGCCCTGATAGCGTGATTGTAGCGCCGTCTGCTCAATGGTGAAGCCGAGATAGCCCGGCCCGAGCAATTGCCCATCGCGGGCATTTGCCGGCAGCTTCTCCACCGCTTCCGCATCGAAACGCGCATAGGCGCGCATATCGGCGGGCGTGGAGAAATCCACGACAAGCATGGAAACCGGGCCTTCGCTCTTTGTCTGCAACTGGAAGCGGCCGTCGAGTTTCAGCGAAGAGCCCATCAAGGCCGTCAGCGCGATGGCTTGCGCGAGAAGGCGCTCCACCTTCGGCGGGTAGGCATGGCGCGCGAGGATTTCATCGAGCACCTTGCCCAAGCGCACCGAGCGGCCGCGCGTATCCAGCGCATCCACCCGGAAGGGCAGGACGATGTCATCCGAGCCAAGCGGCAAGGAGAAGGGCTGGCCCTCTCCCATCAGCCGAGGCTCGCGCCGTAGCACCAGGCGAGCACGCTCTTCTGCGCATGCAGGCGGTTCTCGGCCTCGTCGAACACCACGGATTGCGGCCCGTCGATCACCTCGTTGGTGACTTCCTCGCCGCGTTTCGCCGGCAGGCAATGCATGAAGACCGCCTCCGGCGCCTCTGCCATCAGGCGGCTGTTCACCTGATAGGGCTTCAGCAGGTTATGGCGGCGGCCGCCATCGGTATCGCCCAGCGACACCCAGCTATCGGTGACAACGCAATCCGCGCCCTTCACCGCCTCGGCGGGATCGCGCAGGAGCGCGAGTTTGGCACCATTGGCCCTGCCCCATTCGATCAGGTCATCCGGCGGGGAAAGCTCGGCCGGGGTTGCGATCCGCATCGAAAAACCGAGCCGCGCCGCAGCGTGAATCCACGAGCGCAGCACGTTGTTCATGTCGCCCGTCCAGGCGATCATGCGCCCAGCAATCGGCCCGCGATGCTCCTCGAAGGTCAGCACATCCGCCAAAACCTGGCAGGGATGCGAGGTTTTCGTGAGCCCGTTGATCACGGGCACGGTCGCATGTTCCGCGAGTTCCTTCAGCTGGGCGTGGCTGAGAATGCGGATCATGATGCCATCAACATAGCGCGAGAGCACGCGGGCGGTATCGGCGATGGTCTCGCGCTCGCCGAGTTCGATCTCCTTGCCCGTGACCATGATGGACTGCCCGCCGAGTTCACGGATGCCGACATCGAAGCTCATGCGCGTGCGCAAGGAGGGCTGCTCGAAGATCATCGCGATCTTCCGGCCCTTGAGGATCTTGTCACTGTCACGCGGGTTGCGGCGGCGGGCCTTCAGGGCTTTCGCCTGCCCCACAAGCGCGCGGATGGTGCTCGGATCGAGATCGGAAAGATCAATGAAATGCCGGAAGCCGGAAGGAAGCTTGGTTTGTGTCATGGGATCACGAGAAAGGGGGATCGGCCCCCGCATGATGACGGAGGCCCGGACGCCAGCCCTCAGGCCGCGTTGCTGGATTTCTGCGCGAAGGTGGTGGCCGCGCGCTCGATGGCCTCGGTCGCGTATCGCACTTCCTCCTCACCGATGATGAGCGGCGGAAGCAGGCGCACCACGTTGTCGCCCGCGCCCACGGTCAGGAGGCCCTCGTTGCGCAAGGCCGCCACGAATTCCGTGTTCGGCACCTGCATCTTGAGGCCCATCAGCAGGCCGGAGCCGCGCACCTCGGCGATCACGCCGGGGAAACGATCCTTCAACTCCGCGAGGCGCTGCGAGAGACGCAGCGACATATGCTGCACATTCTCGAGGAACCCAGGCGCGGTGACGACATCGAGCACCGCATTGCCCACGGCCATGGCGAGCGGGTTGCCGCCATAGGTGGAGCCATGCGTGCCGGCGACCATGCCCTTGCCTGCTTCCCGCGTGGCGAGGCAGGCGCCCATCGGGAAGCCGCCGCCGATGCCCTTCGCGACAGCCATGATGTCGGGCGTGATGCCCGACCATTCATGCGCGAAGAGCTTGCCCGAACGGCCGACCCCGCTCTGCACTTCATCCAGCACGAGCAGGATGCCGTGCTTGTCGCAGAGTTCGCGCAAGCCCCGCATGCATTGCGGCGGCACGGGGCGCACACCGCCCTCGCCCTGCACCGGCTCGATCAGAATGCCGGCGGTCTCGGGGCCGATGGCGGCTTCAAGCGCCTTGTGATCCCCGAATGCCGCCTGATCGAAGCCCTCGACCGGCGGGCCGAAGCCTTCGAGATATTTCTTCTGCCCGCCCGCCGCGATGGTCGCGAGCGTGCGGCCATGGAAGGCACCCTCGAAGGTGATGAGCCGATAGCGCTCGGGGTTTCCGTTCGCCGCATGGTATTTCCGCGCCATCTTGATCGCGCATTCCAGCGC
>NZ_JBJTDY010000019.1:0-14880 GCF_046092605.1 Rhabdaerophilum sp.
TGGCGAAACCACGGGATTTCAGCGTCTCCGCGAGCGCGTTCGCGTTGGCGACGACGGCATGGGCGTAGGTCTTGAACTCGGGCTGCAGCGCCTCGCCGAAGGCCACGGCCTTCGCGGCGATGACATGCATCAGCGGGCCGCCCTGCAGGCCAGGGAACACCGCCGAGTTGATCTTCCTGGCAATTTCCGGATCGTTGGTCAGCACGATGCCGCCGCGCGGGCCGCGCAGGGTCTTGTGCGTGGTCGAAGTGACAACATGCGCATGCGGGAACGGCGAGGGATGCGCGCCACCGGCCACGAGGCCAGCGAAATGCGCGATATCCACCATGAAAGTGGCACCCACGGCATCGCAGATGCGGCGAAAGGCTTCGAAATCCCAGTGCCGCGCATAACCCGAGCCCCCGGCGACGATGATCTTCGGCTTGTGCTCGATCGCGAGGCGCTCGACCTCCTCCATGTCGAGGAGGTGGGTTTCCGGGTTCACGTTGTAGGGCACCACGTTGAACCACTTGCCGCTCATGTTCACGGAGGCACCATGCGTGAGATGGCCGCCCGCCGCGAGGTTCAGGCCCATGAAGGTGTCGCCCGGTTTCATCAGCGCGAGGAACACCGCCTGGTTGGCCTGCGAACCCGAATTCGGCTGCACATTCGCGAAATCGCAAGCAAAGAGTTTCTTCACGCGGGCGATGGCCAATTCTTCGGCGATATCGACAAACTGGCAGCCGCCATAATAGCGCTTTCCGGGATAGCCTTCCGCATATTTGTTCGTCATCACCGAGCCCTGCGCCTCGAGCACGGCGCGGCTCACGATGTTCTCGGAGGCGATGAGTTCAATCTCGTCGCGCTGGCGACCGAGTTCGAGCTGCACGGCCTTCGCGATTTCGGGATCGGCATCGGCGAGGCTCGCCGAGAAGAAGGAATTCGAGCGGATGGCGGCAGCGGCGGTCATGTTGGCTCCTTGGCAACTCCCTGGCGGGGCCCGGGCCGGGCAGACCTGCAAAAGCGGGAATCCGCCCGGCGCCGGAAGCAGCGTTCTCTAAGGCGAACGACCTGCAATCACAAGGGCAGAAGCCCCTCACGCGGCGAAGAACCGCCCGGCGCAGGATATGAGCCGGCAACAAAAAACCGCGCCCCGGAGGACGCGGTCTCGAAAACCTATCCGGCCTTGGCCGGCAAGGTTCAGTTCACGAGGCGAAGCTGGTCAGCCGCCGACTTGCCGGTGCGGCGGTCGGGGGTGAGCACGAACTCGACCTTCTGGCCTTCCGCAAGGCCGCGGATGCCGGCACGCTCAAGCGCGGTGATGTGAACGAACACATCGGGGCCGCCCTGGTCCGGCTGGATAAAGCCGAAGCCCTTGGTCGCGTTGAACCATTTCACGGTTCCGGTCTGCATGGTAGTTTCCTTTCAAGAAACAAGGTGTAAGGCGGGCACTGAAAGCGCGCGCGGGGTCTATCGATGTCTTGATCGGAAGGTCTAGAGACGGAGCCGGGACAAAGTCCAAGAATCGTCGACAAGCCATTCAGCCTAAAACTCGATCTTTAACGTATGCCACAAAAAATCGCCAAAAGAAAGGCCGGCGCAATCCTTTCTTTTTTGTAAGCCCGGCGGTTGAAACCGGTCTCCCCCGGGGGGGGGCCGGAGACTAAGCGGGGATTTTCTCAAGATCGACATTTCCCCCGCAGAGCAGCACCCCCACCCGCTCGCCCGCCGAGGGCCGATAGGCACCGCAGAGCAGGCCTGCCAAGGCTGCCGCGCCCCCCGGCTCGCAGGCCAGGCGGAAATCGCGCCACAGCGTCGCCATCGCGGAACGGATCGCCTCATCCGGCACCAGCACCACCCCGGCCACATGATCACGGCAGATCGCATGCACGAAGGGTCCGACATTTTTCGCGCCCAGCGAATCCGCCGCGATCGAATCGACCGACACATCCACGGGTTTCCCCGCTTCGAGCGCAGCATGGAGCGCGCGCGAACCTTCGGGCTCCACGCCCAGGACCTTCCGGCCCGTGCCGGCAAAGGCGCTGGCGATGCCCGAGATCAGCCCGCCGCCACCCACCGCGATCAGCACCGTGTCGAGGTCGGCCTGCTCTGCCCATTCGAGGCCGAGCGTGCCCTGCCCCGCAATGGTCGGGGCTGCTCCGAAGGGGTGAATGCGAGCCGCGCCGGTTTCCGCCACATGGGCGTCGCAGGCGGCTTGCGCATCATCGTAGCGCGCGCCGCCGATCACCACCTCCGCACCGAATCGGCGGATCGCCTCCACCTTGGCGGGGCTCGCGATTTCCGGAACGAAAATCCGCGCCTTGAGGCCAAGACGGCGCGCAGCATAGGCCACAGCCGCGCCATGATTGCCGCCGGAGGCAGCGGCGACGCCGCGATCGGGATTCTCGAGGGTCAGCAGGGAGTTGAACGCGCCACGCGTCTTGAAAGAGCCGGCATGCTGGCAGAATTCCAGCTTGAAATTCGGCAGGAAATCCCCGCCGAGTTCGCCCCGCTCCATCGGCAGAACCGGCGTCCGCCGCGCATGGGGCGCGATCCGCTGAGCTGCGGCACGGATATCATCGAGCGAAACGGAACAAGGTTGGATCATACCCCACGGCTAGCATGGGGCGAAAGCGGCAAGCAAGCACGATCCAGCTGGCGAAAGTCAACCCCGGAGAAAGTCGCGGTCCGGCAACGATCAATCCGGGCGGTCATCGCCCTCACGCAGGGCCTGCGTCACGGCGCCGGGGCCGACGCCATCCTTGCCGTAGATGTCGTCGCGGAACTGGATCACGCCATCGGGCGTCGCCCAGGCGGTGAAGTAGGTCCAGTAGACGGGAATCGGTTCACGCGGGCGCGCATCGATGCGGCGCGCGGCACGGAAGGCCTCGTCGATCGCATCGCGGGTCCATTGCGGGTTGTCCTGCAGAATCCAGTAGATGTATTCGCGCACATTCTGCACGCGCACGCAGCCCGAAGAGACGAAGCGGTAATCGTCGCCGAAAATGCCATTGGCCGGCGTGTCGTGCATGTAGACGCCGTGTGGATTCGGGATGTTGATGCGCACGAAGCCAAGGCTGTTATGCTCGCCGCCGGGATCCTGCCGGAACAGGTAGCGCGTCGCCTCGTCCGAATTCCAGTTCACCTGCGCGGGCTGGAGTTCCTGCCCCTGCTGGTTGAAGATGCGGATCTTCTGCTCGGTGAGATAATTCGGGTTCTTCTGCATCAACGGGATCAGATCCTTGCGGATGATCGAGGCCGGCACGGTCCAGAAGGGGTGGAAATTCACCTCCACGATCCTGGCATTCATGATGGGCGACGGGCGGTCGATCTTGCCGACGCCGGCCACGTGGCGCGTCGCGACCTGGCCGTTCTCGACGGTCTCCACATAGGCCGCCGGAATGTTCACCGTGACATAGCGGTTGCCGAGATTGGCCGGATAGCCGCGCAGCCGCACGAGGTTCATCTCGAGCTGGCGAAGGCGGATTTCAGCCGGGGTGTTGAGCGCCGCGAAAGTTTGAACACCCACATCGCCCGTGGGGGTTAGGCCGTGGCGGGCCTGATAGCGTTTCACCGCGCCATCGACGAAGGAATCGAAGATGTCGCTGTTGCCGACATTCGGGGAGAGATCGCCAAGCTCGATCAGGCGCGCCCGCAAGGCCTGCACATTCGGATGGCGGGTGCCGAGTTTCAGGCGCTGGTCGGAAGGCAGCGGCGGATGGCCGCCGCGCGAGACAAGCTGCTGATAGACGCCGATCGCCCCTTCGAGCGCCTGCACCGTCGCGGGGCCGAGAATGGGATAGGAGGTGCGGATATTGCGGGAGCGGATGGTGCCCGTGTCATAGGTCTGGGCCCATTCGGCCTGGCCACCGATCATCGGCGATTGCTGCGCGAAGGCGGGAAGAGCCGCGGCGGCCCCGAACAAGCCAGCCGTTCCCGAGAGGAACGCGCGGCGGTCCATTCCCATCCCTGAAAAGCGTGAAGCCCGATCGCCCGACATCCGTATCACCTGTTCCGTTCGCGGCGATGAAGCACCGATTCCGGTCCCCAAAGCGACTTTCATCATAACTGTTTCTTAAACCGGAGAGAATTGCGAAACCGTTTGCACTGGCTTGCCGGCACCTCGCAATCCCGTCTGTTTCCCCTAGAGCGGGCGAACGGGGGCGAATTTGTGGCGCGCCGGCGCAATTTCCGCTCACGAGCGCGTGAGGCCCAGCAAAAAGAACAAGGCCCGCCAGGGGGCAGCGGGCCTTCAGTCGGGGGAGGGATTCCGGAGGCGATCGCGTGAGGCCGCGATCCACGAAATCGGAGGGAGGGCTTTCTGGCCCGCATCAGGGCGGGGCCGGCCTTCGCCGCAAGATCAGAGCCGATAGCGGATCTGGTCGGTCCAGAAACGATCGAGACGCATCAGCGCATGGTTCAGCGTATCGAAATCATGCTGGCCGATGCCACCGATCTGCTCGATGGTGCGCACATGCTTCTCGTAGAGGTCCGAGACAATCTTGTGCACTTCCTGACCTTTCGGCGCGAGGCGGATGCGGACCGAACGGCGATCGACGCGGCTGCGCTGATGCGAAAGATAGCCAAGTTCCACCAACTTCTTCACGTTGTAGGAGACGTTGGAGCCGAGATAGTAGCCCCGCGTGCGCAATTCGCTGGCTGTCACATCGTTGTCGCCGATATTGTAGAGGAGCAGCGCCTGCACGCTGTTCACATCATTGCGACCGCGGCGATCGAATTCGTCCTTGATCACATCCAGAAGACGGCGGTGAAGACGCTCCACGAGGGCCAGAGCTTCAAGGTATTTCGGACGAACGACCTGCGCGGATTCTGCTACGCCTTCCGTCCGGACAGCAACATTGCTCTTCGACATGTTCAGCACCCCTGTTTGACTTGAGGCGGCCTTGGGCCTGCCCCTGTGTTCTAGAGGTATGTATAAGGCCTCCCTGTGAAGATGCGTTTAAATTCCAGCGTAAATTTGGTATTCATCCTTCGCGGTAAATGAAATCCTTGCTTTGCATTTGTTAGTATTTTCAAGAAATGAATCTCACATTTCGGTAACGATGACTCGCATGGCCCGCCGGAAGGCCGGCACGCGGCTTCTGCTCGTCAGAATTTCTGCCGTCGGAACAGAAAGGTGAGCGCGAAGAACATGAACATCATGATGCCGGAGCCAGTGGCCGTGAAGAGGCCCACCGTCCGCGCATAGCCTGTCACACCCAGCACGAATTCGAAGGTGGAGAGGAACAACCAGAGGCTGGTGCCCCAGGTGGCGAGAAGCCACAACCCCACCGCCGCCGAGCAATTGAGCAATGCGAAGGCGACGATGATGGCCTGCCTGAGGCGCGGCTCCTCGGCAAGCGGTAGATCGCCCAATCCAAGGACGAGCATCCAGAAACCGATCCCCTTGAGCATGCAGATCGCCGCTGCGAGCCGCAGGAAAAGGGTCATCATCAGGTCCCATCGCACGCCGGCGGCCTTCATTTCGCCCCCGATGGGCGGCTCGTCGCGTCCGCCGGGCTCGATCACGAAATCCGTGTTTCCGTCGCGATCGCGCGGTTGCGCCATGGGCTCAGGCTCCGGGGAGGTCGAGGTCGCGCGGAAGCGGCTCGAAATGCGCGGCGACCTTCGCCGGGTCGACATCCTCGATCCGCGCGGGGTTCCAGCGCGGTTGATTGTCCTTGTCGATGATCAGCGCGCGCACGCCCTCGTAGAAATCCGGATCATGCACCAGCCGGCTGACAATCCGGTATTCCATCACCATCGCCTCGTTGAAATCGAGCGTGCGGCCGCGCTTGACCTGCTCGATCGCGATCGCCATCGACATGGGCGATTTCACCCGCATGCTGGCAAGTGTCTCGGCGGCGAAGGCATCCTCGGGCGAGGCGGCCTCCAGCGAGGCGAGGATTTCGCCCACCGTGCCGTGCGAGAAATGCCGGTTGATGGCATCAAGCCTGACGAGGATCGGCGCCTCCTGTTCGTGTTCGGCGACCCGCGACAATGCGGAATCCACCGGAACCCCGGCCGTCAGATGCATCAGCAATTCTTCCTCGCAATGCTGAGGCACGGCATGGGTCGCAAGGCCGAGCGCGATCGCATCGGCCCTGCGGATGCGCGCGCCGGTCACCGCCAACCAGGCGCCCACCGCCCCGGTGAGGCGTGGCAGCGCATAGCTCGCGCCGACATCCGGGAAGAAGCCGATCCCCACTTCCGGCATGGCGAAGAGATAGTTCGGGCCGGCGAGGCGATGCGAGCCATGGAGTGAAATACCCACCCCACCGCCCATCACGATGCCATCGATCAGCGCGATATAGGGCTTCGGATAGTGCTTGATCACGGAATTGAGCCGATATTCCCGCGCCCAGAAATCCAGCGCGACGGCCTGTTTGCCCGCGCGTCCGAGATCATGCATCAGCCGGATATCCCCCCCGGCGCAGAAGGCCTTGGGGCCGGTGCCACGGATCATCACGTGGCGGATCGTGTCATCGTCGCGCCATTCATCGAGCGCGGCTCGCAGACCATCGACCATCGCGTCGTTCAGCGCATTGAGCGCCTGCGGGCGATTGAGTGTGATCAACCCCAGGGCTCCGCGCCGTTCCGCCACCAGATCACTGTGTCCGACCGTCATGCCATGCCTCTTCGTTTGTCTTGGCCTAGGGCGTGTTCCGCAGTCCGTCAATCAATGAAGGGACCAATGAGGCGGCTGCGTCCAAAGCGCTGACGGGCCTCTTCCCTCACCCGCCACCTGCGCGTAGAGTTGAGAAAAGTTCCAGATTGCGCGGGGGATCGCGCAGGAGAAGCATCATGCGCTGGCCCTTGGAAAACCGCCTCGAAACCCGGCTCGATCTGCCGCGCCGTCTGCGCCGCGCCCGCAAGGCGGAATGGGCGCGCAAGCTGATGCGCGAGAACCGGCTGACGGTGGAAGACCTGATCTGGCCGGTTTTCATCACCGAAGGCACCGGCGTGACCGACGCGATCGCCACCATGCCCGGCGTCAACCGCTATTCGGTCGACCAGGCCGTGGAGCAGGCGCGCGAAGCCGCGAGCCTTGGCATTCCGGCGCTCGCGCTGTTCCCGAACACGCCGTCGCATCTGCGCGACGAAACCGGCAGCGAGGCGCTGAACCCCGACAACCTGATCTGCCGCGCCATCCGCGCCATCAAGGCGGCCGTGCCGGAGATCGGGATCATCACCGATGTCGCGCTCGACCCCTATACGAGCCACGGGCATGACGGTCTGGTGGCGGAGGGGCGCATCCTGAACGACGAAACCGTCGCGATGCTCGTGCGTCAGGCGCTGATCCAGGCGGATGCCGGCGCGGATGTCATCGCGCCCTCGGACATGATGGATGGCCGCGTCGCCGCCATCCGCGAGGCGCTCGATGCGGCGGGCTTCGCCGATGTCTCGATCATGGCCTATGCGGCGAAATATGCCTCGGCCTTCTATGGCCCGTTCCGCGACGCGGTGGGCTCCTCCGGCACGCTGAAGGGCGACAAGAAAACCTACCAGATGGACCCGGCCAACGCGGCCGAGGCCCTTCGCGAGGTGGAACTCGATCTCGCCGAAGGGGCTGATTACGTCATGGTGAAGCCGGGCATGCCGTATCTCGACATCATCACCCGCGTGAAGGAGCATTTCGGCGTGCCAACCTTCGCCTACCAGGTCTCCGGCGAATACGCGATGATCATGGCTGCTGCCGAGCGGGGCATGCTCGATGGCGAGAAAGCGATGCTTGAAACGCTGCTCGCCTTCAAGCGCGCGGGCTGCGACGGCATTCTCACCTATTTCGCTCCGCGCGCGGCGCGCCTGCTCGCCAGCCGGGATTGAGCCGCTGAACTGCGCGGAAATCCGGACTTGCCAAAGCCCGGCCCCTTCCCTCACCTCGGCACCATGCCGCTTCGGGCCTTTTTCCCGCGTCTTGCCGCCCTGGCTTTTCTCACGCTCACCGCCGCCTGTGCGGGCTCGCTGGATGCTGAGCAGAGCCGCCTGTGCCGCATGCTGCTTCCGGCGCTTTTCGCGCAGGATGACGGCATCACCGTGATTGACAGCGAGGCCGCGGGCGGACGGGCGGTCCACATCACCTTTCGCGCCGGCGGCAAGGATGCGCCGGAGCGCCTGTTGACCTGCCGTTTCGGCGGCGCGGGTTATTCTGCCGCCAAACGCGATCTCATCGCGGTTATGATCGATGGCGTGGGCCTCGGCGAATCGCAACTCTGGTTCCTGAAGGAGCGCTGGCTCGAATCGCAGGTCTCGGTGATGTCCGATCCGGGACCACCGGGGCGCGGCGCTGGCCTGATTGAACTCCCTTCGCGCGAGCTGGCCACGGCACTGCAATATGCGCTGGGCGGATTGCCGCGCCTCACGCTGCTGGCCTTGCTGGCCCTTGCGACTGCGCTGATCTACGGGTTGATCGGGCGCATCAATCTCGCCTTCGGGGAATTCGCGGCCATGGGTGGAATGGTCGCCAGCCTCGCGATCCTGTTGCTGGCAGCACTTTTTCCGCGCGCGGGTCTGGCGATAGAACCCGTAGCGTTGCTGGTCACCCTGGGGACCATCGCGCTTTGGGGTGTCGTCGCGGGAAAGCGCGTCCTTCATCCGCTGGCGATTCGCGGCGGCCAGCCAATTCTCGTCGCGGGTGTCGGCATGATGGTCGCGGTGCCGGAAGGTCTTCGCTTGGCGCAGGGCGCGCGGAACACCTGGCTTCCGCCGGTGGGGGAAGGCAGTTTCGCGCTGGCATCCGGCGGTGGCTTCGAGGTGATGGCCAGCCCTCGCGCGCTTGGTATTGTGGCGATGAACCTGCTCGCCATCGCGCTTCTTCTCCTCGTCATGCGCAGGAGCCGTTTCGGCCGCGCCTGGCGGGCCGTCGCCGATGACCCGGAGGCGGCCGAGCTGCTGGGGCTCGACCCACGCCGCGTGCTCATCCTCTCGAGCCTGATCGCGACCGCGCTCGCGGGCCTCGCGGGCGCCTCGGTCACGCTGCTCCATGGCGGCATCACCTTCTCCTCCGGCACGATGATGGGCCTCGCCGGGCTGATGGCGGCGATCCTCGGCGGGGTGGGTTCGCTCGGCGGCGCGGTGCTCGCCGGGGCGCTGATCGGCATGTTGCAGACGCTCTGGATGGTTTTTCACGCCATAGAGCATTGGGAGCTGGCGTCTTTCACGCTTTTGACCGCTTTTTTGGTGCTGAAACCCGGGGGCTTTTTCGGCTATTCGGAGGGACCCGAGCGGCGCTTCTGAACGCCGCAGGGACTGAAGGGTCGAATCCGCATGCCGAACACCCTCGCTCACTGGCCGGATCTCGCGGCCATCGAAGCCGCCGCTGACCTTCTGAAGGGTCAGATCATCCGCACGCCCTGTCTTGCGGCCCCGCGCCTGTCGGCGCTGACGGGCGCGGATTGCGTGGTGAAGTTCGAGAACATGCAGGTCACCGGCTCCTTCAAGGAGCGCGGGGCCTATGTGAAGATGTCTCGGCTTGATGGCGAGGCACGAAAGAAGGGCGTCATCGCCATGTCGGCCGGCAACCATGCGCAGGCCGTGGCCTATCACGCGCAGCGTCTGGGCATCCCCGCGACCATCGTGATGCCGGAGGCTACTCCGCAGGTGAAGGTGGAGAATACCGCCCGCTTCGGCGCGGAAGTGATCCTCAAGGGCGAGACCCTGGCCGAGAGCCAGGCCGAGGTCGAACGGCTCATCGCCAGACGCGGGCTGGTGCTGGTGCATCCCTATGACGACCCGGATGTCGTGGCGGGACAGGGCACGATCGGCCTCGAAATGCTGGCCGATTTCCCCGATCTCGATTGCATCCTCGTGCCTATGGGCGGTGGCGGGCTGATCTCCGGCGTCGCACTTGCGGCGAAGGCGCTGAGGCCCGGAATCGAGATCGTCGGCGTGGAGGTCGCGAGCTACCCCTCCTTCCACAACGCGATGACGGGCTCGAGCCTCTCCATCGGCGGACCCACGCTGGCCGAGGGCATCGCGGTAAAACATGTCGGCAAGCTCACGCTGGAGATCGCCAGAAGCCTCGTCTCCGGCCCCATCCTCGTGCCCGAGAGCGCGGTAGAACGCGCGGTCGATGCCTTCGCGAACCATCAGCGCTCCATGGCCGAGGGCGCGGGCGCGGCAGGTCTCGCCGCATTGCTGCACGAGCCGCAAAGGTTCAGGGCCCGCAAGGTGGGGCTCATCCTCTGCGGCGGGAACATCGACGCGCGCATCCTCGCTTCCATCATGGTGCGGGAACTCGAGCGCAAGCAGCGGATCATCTCCTTCCGGCTCACCTCGGATGACCGGCCCGGCTTTCTCGGTCGCGTGGCGACGAAACTCGGCGAACTCGGCGCGAACATCCTCGAAGTGACCCATCGCCGCACCTTTCTCTCGGTCCCGGCCAGGGGCGTGTCACTGGATGTGACGGTGGAAACACGCGGTGAGCCACATGCGGCCGAAATCTTCGATGCATTGGCTGCGGAAGGGCTTAATCCGCAGCGGATCGACCCCAATGGCGTCGTCATGCCGTGGGCGCCGAAGCCTGCGGAGCCCCAAAGAGGAAGCCGGTTGACACAAAAAATTGACCCAACGCAAGCTTGAGAACGTTCCGCTTGCAGGCAAGGCAGATTCGGGAGCAGAATTTTTTCAGACCATGACCCAGCAGCCGCGCGACACGCCGCAATTCTTTCTCACGGCTCCGACAACCTGCCCCTATTTGCCGGGGCGGCAGGAACGGAAGGTGTTCACCCATCTCGTGGGGAAACGGGCGATCCAGCTCAACGAGATCCTCACGCAGGGCGGCTTCCGCCGCAGCCAATCCATCGCCTATCGGCCGGCTTGCGAGAATTGCCGTGCCTGCGTCTCCGTGCGCGTTCTGGTGAACGAGTTTCGCCTCTCGGACAGTTTCCGCCGGGTGATGCGCAACAATGCCGACATCACCGGGCAGATGCAGACCGCGAGCCCCACTTCCGAGCAATATTCCCTGTTCCGGGCCTATCTCGACGCCCGCCACGCCGATGGCGGCATGGTGGACATGTCGGTGCTCGATTACGCCATGATGGTGGAAGACAGCCATGTCGAAACCCGGCTGGTGGAATATCGCCGCCCCCCAATGGGCCAGCATCCCGGCGAACTCGTCGCGGTTTCGCTGACCGACATCCTCTCGGACGGGCTCTCGATGGTCTATTCCTTCTATGAGCCGGACCATGAAAGCCGCTCGCTCGGCACGATGATGATCCTCGATCACATCGCACGCGCGAAGACCCTGGGCCTGCCCTATCTCTATCTCGGCTATTGGGTCGGTGGCTCGAAGAAGATGGCGTACAAGTCTCGCTTCCTGCCGCAGGAGCGGTTGGGCATGGTCACCTGGGAGCGGGTGGATAAGTAGTCACACTTCCGCAGTGAGGCCGGCCTCGATGCGCTGAATCATGTCCTCCGCCGGGGCATAGCCCTGCCCCACCAGGAGCAGCGTGTTCGGGTTCTTGCCATCCGTCCGGTGCAGGATGAGCGTGGGGAAGCCCTCGATGCCGAATTGCTTGGCCACGGCGAAATCGTTGAGCACGGCCTGCTTGATCGCCTCGGAGTGGAAAAGTTCCTGAAAGCGCTCGGTCGGCACGCCGAACACCGAGGCATAGCCCGCGAGCGTATCCTCGCGCGTGATGTCCTCGCCACGCTCGTAGAACGCCTTCTGGATGGTGAGGTAATAGGAGTAATCGTAACCAGGCTGGGCGTGGCGCATCGTGACAATCGCGCGGCTCGCGGGTTCGGTGTCGTAGATGAAGTCCTGATCGAGCATCAATTCGCCGCCGAAAGGCTGGCCGGTGAGTTCCTCAATCCGCTGCCAGGTCTCGAGCAGCTTGTCACGCATCTCGTCCGAGACCGGCTCGCGGTTGAAGGGCCGGAGCCCACCGGTGAAGGTGAGATATTCCAGCCGGTTGCCGAAATGACCGGCTACCTTCTCCATGACGGGCGCGAAGCCATAACACCATGAGCACATCGCATCGAAAAAGCAGAGCAGGCGTGGCTGCGGCACGGCTTCGGACATCGGCCTTCTCCCGAAAAAGAAACGGCGCGACTCACGTCGCGCCCCCACTATGCCATTCTTTGGCAGACTTGCGTCAGGCCGAAAACTTCGCGGTGATCTTCGCCACACGCTCGCCCAGGAGGCGCGCGCTCTCGCGGTCGCCCGGTGGCGGGGTCACATCCGGACTGGCATTGTCCGACTGCGTGACCACGCCCATCGAATAACCGAGGCGGTTCACCGCTTCCGGCGCGGAGGTCGTGTTGCCGTTGACATTGCCCAAGGGCTGCGCGCTGCCGACCCAGATCATGCCGTGCTGCATGGCCAAAACCACCATCGAGGTGAGCGAATGGCCCTTGTCGCCTGCGAAAGTCAGGCCATTCGTGAAGCCGGCGGCAATCTTGTCCTTCCAGCCCTGCTTCATCCAGATCCCGGCGGAGGCCTCGAAGAATGCCTTCAGCGGCGCGGAAATGTCGCCCATATAGGTCGGAGCGCCGAAGATCACGGCGTCGGCCTGGCTCACTTCCTCAAGGAAGGCGGCGAAATCCTGCGCAGCGTTCTCGATCTTGAGAAGCTTCGGCGTCGCGCCCGCGCGGGTCACGACCTCGGAGACGGCCTCGGCCACCACGGCAGTGTGGCCATAGCCGGAGTGATAAACGATCGCGATCGTGGTCATGGATGATCCTCTGGAGATGCCCGGAATAGAGCTTCAACGGCAGAGGTGGGTTGCAGCCACGCATCCGACACCCGTCAATCGGGCAACATATCTTCTCGAAAATGCAAGGAAGAAGATTAGCCTGAAAACCGGCCTGAGCGCGGGAAACCTTTCGGCACAAGCCGGCCCGCTTCAGCACGCGCTCCCGACCAGTCGCGCAATTCCTCGCCCTTGAGGGTGAAGACGCGGCCCGAACTGTCCTTCCAGATGAGCCCGCTTTCGGCAGCAAAGGTCTTGAGGTCGGAAAGCCCGCCATCCTTCATCTTCAGCAGGCGCACGCCCTTGCCGCGTCCCATTTCCGGCACCTCGACGAGGGGGAAGACCAGCAGTTTCCGGTTCTCGCCGACGATCGCGACCCAATCGCCCTCGACCGGCGCAATGCGCCAGAGGCGCGCATCATCCACCACCATGACCTGCCGCCCCTTGCGGGTGGAGGAGAGGAGATCATCGCCCGGCACCACGAAGCCGCGCGCATCCTTCGCCGCGATGATCCATTTCCTGCCCGGCTGATGCGGGAAGGCGGCCATGATCTCGGCTTCGGCATCAAGATCGACCATCAGGCGGATGGGTTCGCCGAAGCCGCGCCCGCCGGGCAGTTTCGAGGGATCGAGCGTATAGGCCTTGCCATCAGTGGTGAGCAGGATGACCTTGGCGGTTGTCTCGGTCGGAAAGGCGAAAGCCAAAGCGTCGTCGCCCTTGAAGGCAAGCGTCGCAAGATCGACATTGTGCCCCTTCAACGCACGGATCCAGCCCTTCTCTGTCACCACGACCGTGATCGGCTCGCGCTCGATCAGCGCCTCCGCCACATCGATCGAGACATCACTCGCCGTGCCGAAAGTGGAGCGCCGGCGTCCCAAGGGCGTGTCCTTCGCGAATTTCCTGCCGACTTCGCCGATCTCCCAACGCACGGTCTTCCACTGCTTGGTTTCAGACCCCAGCAAGGCCTCGATATCCGCCTTCTCCTTGGAGAGCTCGTCGAACTCCTGGCGAAGCTCCATTTCCTCGAGCTTGCGCAGCTGACGCAGGCGCGTATCAAGGATGGCATTGGCCTGCACATCGTTGATGTCGAAGCGCTTCATCAGCACGGGCTTCGGCTCGTCCTCCTCGCGGATGATGCGGATCACCTCGTCGAGATTGAGGAAGGCGACGAGCAAGCCGCCGAGAATTTCGAGCCGGGCCTCGATCTGCCCGAGGCGGAAGCGCGAGCGGCGCAGCAGCACATCGCGGCGATGATCGAGGAAAGCGCGCAGGGCCTCGGCGAGACCCACCACCTTCGGCACCTTGCCATCGATCAGCACGTTGATGTTCACGGGGAAGCGCGTTTCCAGCTCCGTGAGCTTGAACAATGCTTCCATCAGGATTTCCGCCTCCACCGCCCGGTTCTTGGGCTCGAGCACGACGCGGATATCCTCGGCGCTCTCATCGCGCACATCGTTCAGAAGCGGCAGCTTCTTCTCGTTGAGAAGTTCGGCGATCTTCTCGATCAGCCGCGATTTCTGCACGAGATAGGGAATCTCGGTGACGACGACCACGTAAGTGCCCCGCCCCGTCTCCTCCTTGTGCCAGCGGGCCCGGCAGCGGATGGAGCCGCGCCCCGTGCGATAGGTCTCGGCGAGGCTCTGAGGGGTCTCCACGATCACGCCACCGGTCGGGAAATCCGGGCCCGGCACGTGCCGCATGAGGGCTTCGAGCGACGCATTGCGATCATCGATCAGCGCCATCGCGGCGGCGCAGAGTTCGGCCGCGTTATGGGGCGGGATCGAGGTCGCCATGCCCACCGCAATGCCCTGCGCGCCATTGGCGAGCAGGTTGGGGAAGGCACCGGGGAGAACGATCGGCTCCTCGTTGAGCCCGTCATAGTTCGGGCGGAAGACGACAGCATCCTCGTCGATGCCTTCGAGCAGGAGGCGGGCAACCTCGGTCATCCGCGCTTCGGTGTAGCGATAGGCGGCGGCGCCATCGCCATCGACATTGCCGAAATTGCCCTGCCCGTCGACGAGCGGATAGCGCGAGGAGAAATCCTGCGCCAGACGCACGAGCGCGTCGTAGATCGCCTGGTCGCCATGCGGGTGGAACGTGCCCATCACGTCCCCGACGATCTTCGCGCTCTTCTTGAAGGGCGCGGCTGGGTTCAGCCGCAGGAGATGCATTCCGTAGAGAATGCGCCGATGCACGGGTTTCAGCC
>NZ_JBJTDY010000020.1:0-32713 GCF_046092605.1 Rhabdaerophilum sp.
CAATAAGATAGTTTTATCCAACATACCTTTGCGTCAGTAACTTGTGAAATTGAACTCTCGATCTGCTGCATCGGAATCTTGTTGACATTCGGATGCTAAGGCGCGATAGCCCCTGCTCCTTCGCGCGAGCCTGCTCCGCCAAGGCCCGCAGGGCGGCATCCGCGCCGGGTTTCGTGGAATGGGCCTGAAACTGCCCCTCCCCCGCCGCCTCAGACGCCAGCACCTGCACCACGCGGCGCGCGATGGCGGGAGCCGGGTCGATCCATTCCACCGGCCAGGGCGCGAGCGCCCTGAGGCGATCCAGCAGCAGGGGATAATGCGTGCAGGCGAGCACGATGTGATCGGTGCGACGCCCGTCCTGCTCGACGAAACAGGGCGCGATTTCGGCCCGGATCGCTTCATCCGGCACGGTTTCGCCACGAAGTGCGCGCTCGGCGAGGCCCGCCAGAGCCTTCGAGCCGACAAGCGTCACCCCCACGCCATTCGCGAAATCGCGGATGAGTTCGGCGGTGTAATCGCGGCTCACGGTGCCGGGTGTCGCGAGCACGGAGATGAGCCCGCTCTTGGTCGCCGCCGCCGCCGGCTTGATCGCCGGAACCGTGCCGACAATGGGCATGGAAAACCGCGCGCGCAACGCAGGCAACACCAGCGTGGAAGCCGTGTTGCAGGCGATGACCACACAATCAGCCGGAAAATCGGCGAGCGCCGCACCGATGACGTCGAGAACGCCGGATATCAGATCTTCGGGCGACAACGCCCCGTAGGGAAAGCGCGCATCATCCGCGAGGTAGAGGTAATCCGCTCCGGGCAGCGCAGCGCGGATCGCGCGGAACACGGTGAGGCCACCAAGCCCGGAATCAAACACGATAATGCGAGGTTTCCTGCCCATTTCTGCTGCGGCTTCGCCCATTTGCCCCAACCTTCCGGCGAAGAGCTAGCCGAGATTCGCGCGGCAACAGCAAGTTGCTCAGATCATCTTGCGGATGATCTCGATCGCGTGGGCGCCGGCAAGCGCTGCACCGCCGGCGGTCATGGAGCCGGAACCAGCCGAAGCCTCGCCCGCGAAATACAGGCGGTTCGCCACGGGCCGGGCCAGCGCCTCGCGCTGGTCGGCCTGCCCCGGCGTTGCGATCGAATAGCCCCCGAGCACGAGAGGGTCGGCACTCCAGCCTGCGAGGCGGCCGCCCCGAAACGCCTTGCGCGCATCCGCGCCGAGGATCGCGACGAACCGGCCCAGCATGTGTTCCACCGCCGCCGCCTCGCCCTGGGCGGCCAAGCCGCGCGCATAATCGCCGCCGAAATGCGCGACGACGAGATCATTTCCCCAGGGCCAGAATTCGAAATTCACAAGATCGCCGTGGCTGCCGCTGTCGAAGAACTGCGTCCAGGGGGATTGGCCGAACCTGGTGCCCTCGAATTTCAACGCAAGCTTCGTGAGCGCCCCCATGCCGAGGCCATCGAGAGCGCTGCGCGTTTCGGCCGGCAATTCGGGCGTGAAGCGAATGGAGCCGGATTTCAGCACGTTCACAGAGACGGTGATGATCACCGCCCGCGCCGTCACGGTGCCCCGCGGGGTTTCGAGACGCACGGCTGGTCCGGAATGATCGACCGCCGTCACCGGGGTTGAAAGCGCGATATCGAGCCCCCGGGCATAGTGTTCGAGCAGGCGCCCATAGCCGCGCGGCAATACGAGATCTTCACCCGCATGAAGCCGCTGGTAATCGCGGATGGAAACGCGATCGGCGTCCTCGCCGAGGCTCAGCAGGGTCATGCCGCTGGCGGCCTCCGGCTGATCCGGACTCACGCGGCGCGCGGCCTCGCCGAAGGACATGTCCGCGCTTGCAGGCTCGCCATCCAGCACGCCCGAGAGGCGCCAGAAGCCACCGCGCCGGCGGCTGCGCTCCTCGCCGGAAAGGCGGCGGCCATTGGAGAACACATCAAATCCGCCCCAGAGGCCGCTATCGCTGATCGCCTCGATGCCCAGATTTTTCGCGATTTCCGCCCATGGGTTGCTCTCGGACCAATGGATGTAGAAGGCCCCGGCCTCGAAATCCGAGCCAAGACTCGAATCGGTGAAGACGCGCCCGCCCACGCGGGAGCTCGCCTCGAAGATCCGCGCCGTCAGCCCGCGCGAGCGCGCCCGGTGCGCGGCATGAAGACCCGCGGCGCCCGCCCCGATGATCGCGACGTCCAGCACCGCGGCAGCTTGCGCGCGTGCCGCCGCATTCGCCACAAAGGGCGATGCCAGCGAAGCAGCAAGAAGGTTGCGACGGGAAATCACGGGATCAGCCTCGACAGGAGAAGTTACGCCGGATTGCCTTCCGCGGATGCGGCATTCGTGGCTCTTCACGCATCCGTGACAGCCGGCGCCTCGCCCTCGGCCAAGGAGTTCTTCGATCCCGGTTTCTTCGAGCCCGGTTTCTTCGAGCCCGGTTTCTTGCCGCCCTTTGCGAGCAGGTCGATCATGCCCCAGAGCGTGCGGATATCCTGCTCGGTGGGCGCCATGCGGTGGATGATGTTCCTCAGGTTGCGCATCATCACCGGCTTCTTGCCCTCGGGGTGGAAGAAGCGCACGTGATCCAGCTCCTGTTCGAGGAAGCCGAAGAACTGGCCGACCATGCCCTGCGGGGCGGGCGGGCTCGGTTCGGGCATGGTGAAGGGCAGCGCATCGCCTTGGGAAGCGCGCATCCATTCATAGCCTGTGAGCAGCACGGCCTGCGCGAGGTTCAGCGAGGCATATTCCGGGTTCACGGGGAAGGTGATGATGGAGGAAGCCGCCATCACCTCGTCGCTCTCGAGTCCCGTGCGTTCGGGCCCGAACATCAGCCCCACCTTCTGGCCCGAGGCGATGCGGCGCGCGGCATCGGGCAGCGCAATCGCCGGCGCTTCTACGGGCTTTGCCTGCTCCCGGAAGCGCGCGGTGGTGGCATAGACGTGGTGGAGATCGAAAAGTGCCGCATCAAGCGTGTCGTAATGCTTCGCGGCGGTGAGGATATGCGTTGCGCCGGCGGCAGCAGAGAAGGCGCCCTTCTTCAGCGCGGATTTCTGCGGCCAGCCATCGCGCGGGGCGACGAGCCGCATCTCGGAGAGGCCGAAATTCGCCATGGCGCGCGCGCACATGCCGATATTCTCGGCGAGCTGCGGCCGGACGAGGATCACAACCGGCGCCGGTCGCTGGATATTCTGCTGCGCTGCCTCGTTCATGACTGCCGCCCCTGCCTGTGCTTTTCGCCAGATGAGGCGCGCGCGGCGCGCGGTCAACCCGTTCCGTGCATTCCCTTCCCCCGAAAGCCTCATGCCGGATCGGCTTCCGCTCGCGCGGGCGCGATGCTATAGCCCGCGCCGGTCCGTTCGCGCATGCAGGGCGCCGGCGGGGGAAACAAACTTCAGACGTTGGATCGCGGGGATAAGATGAAAAAGATCAAGGTCAGAAATCCGGTTGTGGAGATGGACGGCGACGAGATGACCCGGATCATCTGGCAGGCCATCAAGGACAAGCTGATCCATCCCTATCTCGACATTGATCTGCATTATTACGATCTCGGCATCGAATACCGCGACCAGACCAATGACAAGGTGACGATCGAGGCCGCAGAGGCCACGAAGAAATACGGTGTCGCGGTGAAATGCGCGACCATCACGCCCGACGAAGCGCGCGTGAAGGAATTCAACCTGAAGGAAATGTGGAAGAGCCCCAACGGCACCATCCGCAACATCCTCGGCGGCGTGATCTTCCGCGAGCCGATCATCTGCAAGAACGTGCCCCGCCTCGTGCCGGGCTGGACCCAGCCGATCGTCATCGGCCGCCATGCCTTCGGCGACCAGTATCGCGCGACCGATTTCAAGTTCCCTGGCAAGGGCAAGCTCACGATGAAATTCGAGGGCGAGGACGGCACCGTGATCGAGCGCGAAGTGTTCAAGGCGCCGGGCGCGGGCGTGGCGCAGGCCATGTACAATCTCGATGATTCGATCCGTGATTTCGCCCGCGCCTCGCTGAATTACGGCCTGAACCGCAAGTATCCGGTTTATCTCTCGACCAAGAACACCATTCTCAAGGTCTATGACGGCCGCTTCAAGGATATCTTCCAGGAAGTCTACGAGGCCGAATTCGCGGAGGCCTACAAGGAACTCGGCATCACCTACGAGCATCGCCTCATCGATGACATGGTGGCCTCGGCGCTCAAGTGGTCCGGTGGCTATGTCTGGGCCTGCAAGAACTATGACGGCGACGTGCAGTCGGATACGGTCGCGCAGGGTTTCGGCTCGCTGGGCCTGATGACCTCCGTGCTGATGACGCCCGACGGCAAGATCGTGGAGGCGGAAGCCGCGCACGGCACGGTGACACGCCACTATCGCGAGCACCAGAAGGGCAAGCAGACCTCTACGAATTCCATCGCCTCGATCTTCGCCTGGACGCGCGGCCTCGCGCATCGCGCGAAGCTTGACGACAACCAGGAACTCGCGAAGTTCTCGACCACGCTCGAGAAGGTCTGCGTGGACACGGTGGAAGCAGGCTCCATGACGAAGGACCTGGCACTGCTCGTGGGCGCCGACCAGAAATGGCTCTCGACCACCGGCTTCCTCGATAAGATCGACGAAAACCTTCGCAAGGCGATGGCTTCCTGAGGCCAGCCTGCCTTCAACGGATGAGGGGCCTCATGGACCCCTTTTCTCGTTTTAAGGCCGAATCTGGTTTCTCTCGTGTCGCCGCCCCCGACCCAATCCGGCACCGGCAGAGGCGGATCATGAATCGCAGCGCCTTTCGCTTCTTCCACCCCTATCGCGTGCGCTATTCCGAGATCGACGGGCAGGGCGTCGTTTACAACGCGCATTACCTCACCTTCTTCGATGTCTCGATCCACGAATATTTCCGCGCGCTGGACCATGAGCGCTATTCGGATGCGAAACGCACGGGCTGCGATTTCCACGTGGTCAAGGCCAGCGTGGAATTCCGCCAGCCGCTGCATTTCGATGATCTCTTCGCGGTGGGCGTGAAGGTCGCGCGCATCGGACGATCCAGCATCACCTTCACCCTCGGCGTATTCCGCGAGGGTGAGGAAAACGCTTGCGCGACCGGCGAAGTCATCTGGGCCTATGTCGATCAGGCCACGCGCAGAAGCGTGCCGGTGACGCCAGAGACCCGCGCGATCGTTCTCGCCGCGGAGCCGAAGCTTCAGGACTGATCAGGGCGGTTTCTTCTCATGGAGTTCCGCGCGGGCGATGTCGCCGCCGGGTTCCACGGGGTTCAGCATGCGCTGGCTGCGGATCGCCTTGTTGATCGAACGGGCGATCTCTGCATCCTGCTCCATCAGCATCCTGAAATCATCGCGGTCGAGCGCGAGCAGATGCGTTGCCTCGAGGGCTCGCACCGTGCCGGTGCGATGCGCCTCGCTGAACAAAGCGGCCTCGCCGAAGAACTGGCCGGTTTCCATCCTGAGGCGGTGCCCCGGCATCTCGATCTCCACCGCGCCGCTCGCGATGAAGAACATCGCGACCGAGGGCTCGTCACGCCGCACCAAAACCTCGCCCCCCTCCAGAACCCGCGAGCGCAGGAAGCGCATGATGGTTGCGATCTCTCCGGCATTCAGCGTCGCGAAAAGCGGGACGCGCGCGACCATGTTCCAGGTCACCACGAAATCGCGGCGATGGATCACCTCGGCGAAGGAGGTCGCGATGATGCCCACGGGCAGCGAGAGCATCACGAGGCCCAGCACGGCCGTGAAGCCCGCGAGGACCTTTCCACCGTTCGTCACGGGGTGCACATCGCCATAGCCCACCGTGGTGAGCGTGATGATCGACCAATACATCGCCTCGGGAATGGAGCCAAACTTGTGCGGCTGGGCCGTGCCCTCGACCACATGCATGAGTGCAGCGGTCACGATCATCAGCCCCCCGAGAATGACGAGACAGGCGAGCAACGCACGCCTTTCCGCGCGGACGGCTTCGAGCAGCGAACGCATGCCCGGCGAATAGCGGCCCAGCTTGAAGAAGCGGATCAACCGGAAAATCAGCAGGACCTGGAAATCCGCAGGTCCTACCAGCGCGAGGTAGAACGGGAGAATCGCAAGAAGATCGACCAGCAAGGCCGGCTGCACCACATAAATCAGCCGGGCGCGCCAGGCCGGCAACGGCCGCAGCAGCGGATGCTCCACGGCGGCCCAGAGCCGCGCCACATACTCCCCGGTGAAAACCAGAGCCGCGACAAGCTCTATGCCCTGAAAAAGCAGGCCGAACCGCCCGGCAATGCTCGGCACGGATTCAAGAATGACCGCCATCACGCTCACGAGGATGAGCGCGACAATTCCTCGGTGAACAATGCGGCTCGCTCCATCTTGCGGTGAACCGCCGTCCAGCGCCTCATGGCAGCGCTTTCGGAACGTCCGGGCGCCGCTCCCGGCCATGCCTCACCCCAGTTCGGCGACACGAGCACGAATGGCCGCGAGCGCTGCGGCCATTCGCGAGCCGTCCGGCCCGCCCGCCTGCGCCATATCCGGCCGGCCGCCACCGCCCTTGCCGCCCAGCATCTCCGAGCCGATCCTCACGAGATCGACGGCGTTGATGCGGGGCGCCAGATCTGCCGTCACCCCGACCACAAGGCCGGCGCGACCATCCTCGCCAACCACGCCGAGTGCCACGACACCCGAACCGAGACGCGCCTTTTCCTGATCCGCGAGGCCCTTCAGGTCCTTCGCTTCGACACCCGGCAGGCTGCGGCCAACAAAAGCAGTGGAGCCCGCCTTCTCGGTCGCCTCGGGCGCCGCCGAGCCGCCACCCATCGCGAGCTTGCGACGGGCCTCGGCGAGTTCACGATCGAGCTTGCGGCGCTCCTCCGCGAGAACCGAAGCGCGTTCCGCCACCTCATCGACATTGGCGCGCAGGACCTGCGCCACTCCCTTCAGCCTGCGGCTCTGCTCGTTGAGGAAGCGGCGCGCGGTATGGCCGGTCATTGCCTCGATGCGACGGACGCCAGCTGAAACCGCGCCCTCGCCCACGATCAAAATAAGCCCGATGTCACCCGTGCGATTGGCATGGGTCCCCCCGCACAATTCCACCGAATAGGGTGAGCTGTTACCATCGGGGCGGTCGATCGTGCCCATCGAGACCACACGGACCTCATCGCCATATTTCTCGCCGAAAAGCGCGCGCGCGCCGGAGGCAATGGCATCATCCACCGCCATCAGCCGTGTGACGACCGGCTCATTCCGCAGCACGATAGCATTGGCCACGTCTTCCACCCGCTCCAATTCCTCGCCCGCAATCGGCTTGGGATGGGAGATGTCGAAGCGGAGACGCTCCGGTTCGACCAGCGAGCCTTTCTGCGCGACATGTTCGCCCAGAACCTGCCGCAAGGCCTCATGCAGAAGATGCGTCGCCGAATGATTGGCCCTGATGGCGGCACGCCGCGCCTTCTCCACCCGCAGGAAGGCCGCGCGGCCCACAGCAACTTCGCCCTCCTCCAACTTCCCCAGATGCACAAAGACATCGCCGGCTCGCTTCACCGTATCGGTGACGCGCAGGCGGAACCCATCACCATGGATCACGCCCTGATCGCCAACCTGGCCACCGCTTTCAGCATAAAACGGCGTCTGGTTGAGCGTGATCGCGACTTCGCCGCGCGCTTGATCCACCATCTTGCCCTCGGCAACGACGGCCGTCACCACCCCCTCGGCCTCCTCTGTGCCATAACCGAGGAATTCTGTCGCCCCCACCTTGTCGCGCACCAGGAACCAGATGGTTTCGTTCGCGGCCTCGCCGGACCCGGCCCAGTGCGCACGTGCCTCCGCCTTCTGCCGTTCCATGGCGGTCTGGAAAGATTCGAGATCGACCGTGATGCGGCGTGAACGAAGGGCATCCTGGGTGAGGTCGAGCGGAAAGCCATAGGTATCATAAAGGCGGAAAGCGGTCTCGCCGGAAAAAACCTGGCCATCCCCCAACTTGGCGACCTCGCCTTCGAGGAGGGCAAGGCCACGCTCGAGCGTGTTGCGGAAGCGCGTTTCCTCCAGCCGAAGCGTTTCGGAGATGAGCGTCTCGGCCCGAACAAGTTCTGGATAGGCCTGCCCCATCTCCCGGATGAGAACCGGGACGATGCGATACATCAGTGGCTCGCGCGCACCAAGCATATGGGCATGGCGCATGCCGCGACGCATGATGCGGCGAAGAACATATCCGCGCCCCTCATTCGAAGGCAGCACACCATCGGCCACAAGAAAGGCCGAAGCACGGAGGTGATCCGCAATCACACGATGGGATGCGGATTGCGGCCCATCCGGATCCACACCCGTCAACTGCGCGACCGCGAGGATGAGGTTGCGCATCAGGTCTATGCGATAGTTGTCGTGCGTCCCCTGCAAAACGGCCGAGATGCGCTCGAGACCCATGCCGGTATCGATCGAAGGCTTCGGCAAGGCGACGCGGCTGCCGTCTGGAAGTGACTCATACTGCATGAATACGAGGTTCCAGATCTCAATGAAGCGGTCGCCGTCCGCATCCGCCGAGCCCGGTGGCCCTCCGAAGACATGCGGGCCATGATCATAGAAAATCTCCGAACACGGTCCGCAAGGCCCTGTATCGCCCATGGCCCAGAAGTTGTCGGATGTCTCAATGCGAATGATCCGCTCATCCGGCAAGCCAGCGATCTTTTTCCAGAGTCCAAAAGCCTCATCATCGGTATGATAAACGGTAACGCTCAGCTTGTCTCTTGGAAGGCCATAATCTCGCGTGACGAGTGTCCACGCGTAACGAATGGCATCTTCCTTGAAGTAATCGCCGAATGAGAAATTCCCAAGCATTTCAAAGAACGTGTGATGACGAGCAGTATAACCTACATTGTCGAGATCATTGTGCTTTCCACCGGCGCGCACGCACTTCTGAGCAGTCGCGGCGCGGGTGTAGCTGCGGGTCTCCAGACCAGTGAAAAGGTTCTTGAACTGAACCATTCCGGCCGTGGTGAACATGAGCGTAGGATCGTTTCGCGGCACCAGCGGCGAGGACGGCAGAATGCTGTGCCCGTTTCGGCCGAAGAACTCGAGAAACGTCGAACGAACCTCACCAACACTTGCCATGACCAAACCCTGCAACCATTCCCGCGATCCAAGCCCCTGCGCTTCCCCCAACCGGGAAACGCCCTCGCCTGGAACGCTTCTAGACAGCGGCCCCCTCGCTGTCCACGCCCGAGCGCAAGAGCATCGCAAGATTGCGATTAGGCCTCATCGTCACCTTCTTCCGGAGCCCCCTCGAAAATGGCCGACGCGATCAGGCCAGCATTCTGGCGAAGGGCCTGCTCGATCCTGTCCGACAAGGCAGGATTCTGCTTCAGGAAGGCCTTTGCATTCTCACGCCCCTGCCCAAGCCGCTGGCTGTCATAGGAGAACCACGCACCGGACTTCTCCACGATCCCGGCCTTGACGCCGAGATCGATGAGTTCACCCATTTTCGAGACGCCTTCGCCATACATGATGTCGAACTCGACCTGCTTGAAGGGCGGCGCGACCTTGTTCTTCACCACCTTCACGCGCGTGGTGTTCCCTACGATATCCTCGCGCTCCTTGATGGAGCCGACGCGACGAATATCCAAACGAACAGAGGCGTAGAATTTCAGCGCATTGCCGCCGGTCGTGGTTTCCGGACTGCCATACATCACGCCGATCTTCATGCGGATCTGGTTGATGAAGATGACCATCGTGTTCGAGCGCGAAATCGACGCGGTGAGCTTGCGGAGCGCCTGGCTCATCAGCCGCGCCTGTTGCCCCGGCTGAACCTCACCCATCTCACCCTCGATCTCCGATTTCGGCGTGAGCGCCGCAACCGAGTCGACCACGAGGACATCGACCGCACCGGAGCGAACCAGCGTGTCCGCGATCTCCAGCGCCTGCTCGCCGGTATCCGGCTGCGAAATCAGAAGATTGTCGAGGTTGACACCCAGTTTTCGGGCATAAATCGGATCGAGCGCATGCTCGGCATCGATGAATGCGGAGACACCACCGATCTTCTGGGCCTCCGCCACCGTGTGAAGTGCGAGTGTGGTCTTGCCTGACGATTCCGGACCGAAGATCTCGATCACACGCCCACGCGGCAAGCCCCCGACGCCCAGGGCGATGTCGAGGCCCAGTGAACCCGTGGGAATTGTCTCGATCTCGAGCGCCTTCTGCTGCCCGAGCCGCATGATGGAGCCCTTGCCGAAAGCGCGCTCGATCTGCGAGAGTGCGGCATCCAGAGCCTTGGTCTTGTCCATGGAGGAACCTTCCACGAGTCGAAGCACAGATTGAGACACGTTACCCTCCTTAGGAGATTGGCGGAGCGCCTTCAACAACCCATTTATTCCTTTTTTGTTCTGGTTGTAAAGTTCTTTTTTTGTTCTGGTTGGAGCTTGCCAACTCTCTGCCCCTCGCTTAATCCTTGCACCCGGAGAAGGGTGGCAGCATGAAGATTTCCTACGCCCAGAGGCTTGAGGACTTCCATCTGGAATGCCTGTTCGCGGAGCAGGACCGAGGTTTTTATATCGATGTCGGCGGTGGGCATCCCGTTGCGGACAATGTGAGTTTTCATTTCTATTTGCGCGGCTGGCGGGGGCTGGTCGTGGAGCCGCAGCGCGCTCTCGCCAAGGCCTATTCAGCGGTCCGCCCGCGGGACGTGGTGATCGATCACCCGGTCGGTGATCGGGATGGCGAGGTTTTGTTCCATTGCGTGGACCGGCTGCACGGTTTTTCGACTATCGTTGAGGAGAATGCGCGGGGTGCACGCGAATTCGGTGTCGATTATCGCAGCGAGAAGCGGCCCATCCGGCGGCTCTCGGGGATCATCGAGGAACGCAAGATCGGCACAGTGGATTTCCTGAAAATCGACGTCGAGGGAGCCGAAGGGATGGTCCTGGCCGGTCTCGATCTGCAGCGGCATCGTCCGCGGGTCATGTGCATCGAGGCGGTCCAGCCAGGAAGCATGGCGGATTCTGCCTGCTCATGGGAGCCTGGTTTGCTGGCCGCGGGCTACGGGCTTGCCTTTCGGGATGACCTCAACCGTTTCTATGTTGCGAAGGAAGAGGTGCATCTCGCTGCGCGATTCCCGAAGGAGCCTGCACCATGGGATATCGTGAGGCACCTCTATGAATTCGGGAAGGCCGGGGAGAGCGACGAGCACCCAGACCGCGAATTGACCCGACGGCTCGTGGCTGGCCTTTTGGCGAGCCTGCCGGACTTGCCGCCTGCCTTCCTGCGCAGCCTGCTGGAGAAATCGGCGGGCGCAGGTGGCATGGAGCGGGGGCCAGAGCTTCGGAGCTTGTTGCGGGGAAAGGCTGATTTCCCCCGGAAGGGCATTCAGGCCGTGCCGGAAGATCCACTTCCGTTGGATGACGCCGCTCGGGCAGCCCTTGGGCGTATCGCGGCCGCCTATGATGGCGGGATGATATTCTAGAGCGGACTCCGATCTGATTGGATCAGACATTCCGTTCCAATTTCTTGTTATTTCCCGCATTTTCTTCGACCAACCGGTATCCGATGGATCGGAAAATGCTCCAGGATCTTGCGCCTGGTTCTCGTTCAAGGGGGTCGGTCTCGTTCAGGGGGCTCATGGCCGCGAGGGGAAGTGACGCTGCCGGCGGCGTCAACTCATCACGCGTTTGACGGCCTCGATCAGCTGCTTGAGGCTGAAGGGCTTGGGCAGGAAATCGAATTGCTGGCCCTCCGGCAGGTTCTTGCGGAAGGCTTCTTCCGCATAACCGGATACGAAGATCACGCGGATCTCCGGCTTGCGCGCGCGCAACTCGCGCAGCAGGGAGGGGCCGTCCATCTCGGGCATCACCACGTCGGAAACCACCAGATCGATATCCTCCATCGCATGCGTTTCGAGTTGATGCAGCGCATCCACGCCGGATTGGGCCTCGATCACGGTGTAGCCACGAGAGCGCAAGGCCCGCGCGCCGAAATTGCGCACGGCATCCTCATCTTCCACCAGCAAAATGGTGCCAGTGCCGGTGAGGTCCGCGATGGGCACCTTCTCGACAACCGCCGCAGCCAGAGCAGGGGCCTGCCCCCCGGCAGCCATCTCGGGGGCGCCGTCCTCGCCGGCAGCAGCCATATCCGCGCCGGCGGGCAGCAGGTCGCCCGCGCGGGGCACGTGCCGGGGCAGGAAGATGCGGAAGGTCGTGCCCTTGCCCAATTCGCTCAGGCAGTCGATCGAGCCATTGGATTGCGTGACGAAACCATAGACCGAGGAGAGGCCCAGGCCCGTGCCGCGCCCCACTTCCTTCGTGGTGAAGAATGGCTCGAAGATCTTGCGCCGCACCTCCGGTGACATGCCGGAGCCGGAATCGGTGACGTCGACGAGCACGTAATCGCCTCGCTTCAGCCCCTCGACATTGTAACTGTCGGTCTCCGCGGCAGGCACATTGGAGGTGCGGATGGTGAGGCTACCGCCCTCCGGCATGGCATCGCGCGCGTTCACCGCGAGGTTGATGATCATGTTGTCGAAGGAAGCCGGGTCCGCGAAGGTCGGCCAGAGATCGCGGCCGTGGCGGATATCCAGTTCCACATTCGGCCCGATCGAGCGCTTCAGCATCGCATTGAGATCGCCGAGCCGGTCGCCAAGATCGATGGTCTCGGGCAGCAAGGTCTGCTGGCGCGAAAAAGCCAGCAATTGCCGCACGAGGCTCTTCGCGCGGTTGGCGGAATTCTTGATCTGCATCACGTCCTGATGGCGCGGATCAGTCGCGCGGAAGTTTCCGGCCAGCAGGTCCGCGAAGCCGACAATCGCCTGCAGATGGTTGTTGAAATCATGCGCCACGCCACCGGCGAGCTGGCCGACAGCGTTCATCTTCATGGATTGGAAAAGCTGTTCCTGAAGCTTTTTTTCATCCGTTGTTTCAAGGGCATAGGCGATCACGGCCTCCTCGCTGCGCTCGCTCGCGCCAGAGGGCACGAAGAAGAAGCGCGCCGAGCGACCCACCTCGCCTGCCAGCGACACATCCACCGGCTCGCTTTCGCCGGTGCCGTGACGGGCCAGGGTGAATGCCGCCTCGATGCGGGGGCGATCGGCCGGCGCGATCAGGCTCAGCAGATCGCGCGGGCCGGCGGTCTGCTGGTTCGGCAGGAAACCCGCGAATCGCGCATTGGTGCTCTCGATGCCGCCAGACCGGCTGAGCGTGGCGATGGCGAAGGGCGAGGTGTTGAAGAGCCGCGCGAAACGCACTTCGGCATCGCGCAGGCCCTCGGCGCCGCTCGCCTCCCCCGAGCGATTGAGCACCAGCGTGCGTGACACGCCGGCCGTGCCATCAGCCGCGAAAGCCACGCGGTGGAGCAGCCGCACCGGCAGGCGCTGTCCCCCCTTCCGCTTGAGGTCGAGGTCGATCGTCTCGGTGCGCACCGCGCCCGGCTGCCCCTGCACATGCGCGAGCAGCGCCTCCCCGCCGGAAGCCACGATG
The DNA here is from genome assembly GCF_046092605.1 of Rhabdaerophilum sp. Classification (NCBI taxonomy): domain Bacteria; kingdom Pseudomonadati; phylum Pseudomonadota; class Alphaproteobacteria; order Hyphomicrobiales; family Rhabdaerophilaceae; genus Rhabdaerophilum; species Rhabdaerophilum sp. Next base: position 13,412 of record NZ_JBJTDY010000020.1, read on the forward strand.
TCGCGGATCTCAAGATTACGATCGGCGATTTCCGCGAGGTCGTAATCGAGCCAGTCGGCGAGCGTGGCGTTGAGGTAGAGAACACGCCCCTCGGGGCGGGCGGAGAAGAAGCCGGCCGGCGCGCTGTCGAGATAGGAGATGGCCTGCTGGAGTTCCTGGAACTCATTCTCGTGCTTCTCGCGGTCGCGGGTGATGTCGGTCAAGCGCCAATGCACCGCCGTGTCGCCCCCCGCTCGCGAAAGCGGCCGGACGCGGACGCGATACCAGCCGTAGCTGGCGCCACCCGTGAGAGCAGGCACGAGGCGGATGATCTCTGTCGCGCCACGCCCTTCGCGCGCGGCCTGCGCAAGGCGATAAACAGCCTCGCTGACATCCGAACCCCCGGAGAACAGGCGCTCCACGGGGCGGATGCTTGCCGCGCGGCCCGGCACGCCGCCACAGAAGGACTGGTAAGCGTCATTGGCATAGAGAACCTTGCCCTCGCGATCGAGGACGAGCTGGCCTTCCTCCGCACCATCGACGATGGCCTTGGTGATGTCGTTGCGGGCGGCGCGCCCGGCAAATTGCAGGATGCCCACAGCATAGAGGAAGGCAGCGAGAACGCCGAGGGCCGCGAAACCGGCGAGGAACAGCGTCAGCACGGTCGCATGATGGCGCTCGTCGAGCACCGCGAGCGACAGCACCGAACCTACCACGACCAGGGTGACCAGCAACAGCAGCACGGGGCTGCCATGCCGCTGGCTGCGGTCGATCGGCGGGCCGGCGGGGCTCTCCTTCAGCATGCCTTGAAAACCTCCCCTGCCCGGCGGATTCGCGGGGCACTCCTTATCCAGCGTTCTGGCTCAGAAACGGTCCCGTCTCAAGCGCATCACGTAACCGATCACTTCCGCAACCGCCTTGTAGTGTTCTTCGGGGATTTCCTCGTCGATTTCCACTTGCGCATGCAGGGCACGGGCGAGTGGCGGGTTCTCCACGATGGCAATGTCGCTGGCGTTCGCGATCTCGCGGATCTTCAGCGCCATGAGATCAAGGCCCTTCGCCACCAGAACCGGCGCGTTCATCCCGGCCTCGTATTTCAGCGCCACGGCATAATGGGTCGGGTTGGTGATGATCACCGAGGATTGCGGCACCGCCGCCATCATGCGCTGGCGCAGCCTTTCCGAGCGGATCTTGCGGAGTTTCGCCTTGATCTCGGGCGAGCCTTCCGTCTCCTTGAATTCCTGCTTCAATTCCTCGCGCGTCATCCTGAGGCGCTGCCGCCATGTGAAGCGCTGATAGAGGATATCCGCCGCCGCGACAAAGGCGAAGACCGCAAGCACGCCGCCAAGAAGTTTCAGCGACAGTGACCAGATGACATCCATCATCAGGGCGGGGTCGAGCTGCACGAGCGTGCCCAGTCGCTTTCGTTCCGGCCAGAGCACAGAGAAGAGCAAAGCGCCGACAATCGCGAATTTCAGGAGGCTCTTGACGAACTGCACAAGCGCTTCCTTGCCGAAGATGCGCTTGAACCCTGCCATGGGCGAGATGCGGTTGAACTTCGGCACCATCGGCTCGGTGGTCCAGAGGGGCTTGTGCATGATGAGGCCCGAAGCCAAACCCGCGGCGAGCGCGAAGATGAAGGGCAGCGCAAGCACGCCCGCCATGGTGCGCGAGCCATGCGCGAAGATGCTCATCAGGCCACTCTGATCCATCGAGACCTGATGCGCATTCTCCAGATAGCCGCGCATTCCAGCGACAAAATTCGTGAGCCCGATCACGCCCGTGATGAAAAGCGCCAGCGTGCCGCCGGCCAGCACGAGGAAGGTCGCCGCCTCCATGCTTTTCGGAACCTCGCCGCGCTCGATCGATTGTTCGATCCTGCGGTCGGTCGGTTCTTCTGTCTTGTCTTCCTGATCGGTATCGCCCGCCATCGGCGCCTACCTCAGACCGGGGAAGAATTCGCGGTAGACCCGCACCACATGGGCAAGGAACCCGTCCATCATCAGGCCCAGCACTACGATGAAGATCACCGCGCCGAGCAGGATCATCGCGGGCATCGCAAGGAAGAAGATCTGCAATTGCGGCATCATGCGCGAGAGGATGCCGAGCCCGACGTTGAAGACGAGGCCGAAGACGAGGAAGGGCGCGGAAATCTGCACCGCCGTGATGAAGGCTGAATTCGCGACCGTCAGCGCGAGCTCAGCCGCATCCGCGCTGGCCGGCATCATGCCGGGCTGCAGGGTCTGGTAGCTGTCGATGATCCCGTAGATCGCGACATGGTGCAGGTCCGAGGCGAAGATGAGCGAGATTCCGAGCAGCGACAGGAAGGTGCCAATGACAGCTGCCTGGCCGAGATCGCCGCCCGTGGGGTCGATCGACATCGTGAAGGAGAGCCCGATCTGCTGGGAGATCAGCACACCCGCCGTCTGCAGGGTGGACATCAGGAACCGCGCCGAAAGGCCAAAGGTGATGCCGATCAGGATCTCCGTCACGAGCAGGCGCATGGCGAGGTCGAGATTCATCCCCATGCCCGCAAAACTCGGCCGGACGACCGGAACCGTGAGCAGGGTGACGAAGAGCGCGAAGGAAAGCCGGACCCTTTGCGGCGCCACCTGCTCGCCAAGGGCCGGCAAGAGCATCATCATCGTGCCCACACGGGCGAACACGAGCATGAAGGCCAGGGCGAATTCGGGCAGGATGGAGATCGTCATCCTGCTTACAATTCGATGATTCGGCTGCTTTTGCCGAAGGAATTCGTCTCTAGAGCGCAAACCGATCTGATTGAATCAGATCTGGCGCTCACTCTTCTTGTTTTCGCATCCGCTTTTTCCGCCAACCGGTATCCACTTGGCGGGCGGATGCTCTAGAGGCCACCCGAGATGATGCGCGTGGCGATCCTGGCCATGAAGGCAGCCATCGCATCCCCCATGAAGGGCAGCAGGAAGAGAAGCGAACCGAAGATCGCGGCGACCTTCGGAACGTAGACGAGGGTCTGTTCCTGGATCTGCGTGAGCGCCTGGAAAAGCGATATGACGAAGCCGACGAGGAGGCCGACCACCATCACCGGCATCCCCACCTTGAAGAAGGTGATGAGCCCGTCGCGCCCGACTTCGATCAGCTCCGCCCCATTCATCAGATCGGCATCCGCATGATTTCCTCGTAGGCCGCGACCACACGGTCGCGCACCGCCACGAGGCTTTCCAGCGCCGCCTCGCTCTCGGCCACCGCCGTCACGACCTCAACGAGATCGGTGGGCGTACCGCCGGCCGCGCGCATGGCGAGAGCATCGGACTTCTTGCCGGCTTCCTGGGCACGACCCACGGTCGCCTCGAGGATGTCCGCAAACGAGCCTCCCGCCGCCTCATTCTTGCCAAGCAGGGGAGCCGGGCTGGAATTCATCTTCTGTTGCAGGGCATAAGCACTCGCTGCAATGCCCGGATTCATCATCGTTTTCATCGTGTTCTCCGATCGCGAGTAATTGAAACTCAGGCACGTAGGATTTCGAGCGTGCGCGCCAGCATTCTGCGGGTTGTGCTGATGACGTTGAGGTTGGCTTCATAGCTGCGTTGGGCTTCCCGAAGGTCGAGCGTCTCCATCATGGTGTCGACATTGGGCTTCTGGACAAAACCACGGGCATCCGCCAGCGGATTGCCCGGCTCGAAGCGGGTCTTGAACTCGGACCGGTCGCGCTTGATCTTGCCGAGCTGGACCGTGCTGACGCCAAGTTCGTTGTCGAGCTTCTGCTGGAAGGTCACCACCTTGCGGCGATAGGGCTGCTCGCCGGGGCGCGTCGGCGTCGTATCGGCGTTCGCGACGTTCTCGGCAATGACGCGCATGCGGCCGGACTGGGCCCGCAGGCCCGAAGCGGCGATGGCGAGGGATTTCAGGAAGTCCATGGTTCACCCTCCTCCATCAGGACCGGCGACCGATGGCGGTCTTCAGCGTGGCGAGGCCGCGCTGGTAGAGGTTCGCCGCGGTCTGGAAATCGATCTGGTTCTGCGACACCTTGAGCATCTCGTCCTCGAGGGTCACGGCATTGGCGGAGGGACGGGTCTCGTAGCTCGCGCCACGATCGACTGTGCCGGCGCCATTTGCCGCCGGGTTGATATGCATCGCGCTGGTGGTCATCAGGCCTGCAGCCTGATTGTAGTGCGCCACGGCCATGCGACGGGTGGCATCGGCGCCGCGCGAGGCGGGATCGATGCCGATCTGGGCGATGTCCTTGGGCTTGTAGCCGGGCGTGTCGGCATTGGCGACGTTCTCGGCCAGCACCTTCTGGCGCGACTGCAGGAAGCGCATGCGCTGCTTCAGGGCCGCGAAGGTCGAAAGATCATGAATCATGAAGACCTCGGCAAAATCCGCCATTCGGGCGGACGACAAGGAAATTCTTGCCGCATTCATGGTTAAGATCAGGTAAATGCCGGGAACGAATTGCACCATTTCCGGGCAGTCGGGCTTTGCAGGCGAGGGGGCGGTTTCACACAATGGATCGAGACTTCGCCATTGACGCCATCGTCAAAGGATGATGCTGCTTTTTCGGTATGTCTGGTGCGTTCTCGTGTCGCTTCCGGTGGTTGAACCATGCAATCTCTTCTCGACAAGCTGAACTCCGGCGACAGCGCCGTCTCCGCGATGCTCTGGATTGGGCTTGGGCTGATACTTCTGATCGTCGTGATCGCGATTGCGCTTTGGCTGATTCGCGCCTTGAGGCCCGCCCTGAACCTTTCGAGCAACACGACGCGGGGCGGCCGGGTGCAGCGGCTGGCCGTGACGGATGCCTTCCCGCTCGACCGCGAGGGGCGAAAGCTCGTCATCATCCGGCGCGACAATGTCGAGCATCTGCTGCTGATCGGTGGCACCAACGATGTCGTGATCGAGCAGGGAATCGTGCGCGGCGAACGCAGCCTGCGCGGCCGGGCCGAGGGCGATCCGCTGATGGAGCCGGCCGAGCCTGCAAAACCCATCATCGCCCTTCACCCCAACCCGGTTGCACCGCCGGCCGCGCCCCCGCAGGCTCCGCAACGTCCGGTGGCCCCGTCGGCGCCGACCGCACCAACTGCGCCGCGCCCCATGGCCCAGCCGGTGATGCCAGCGGCTGGGGCGACCTCGCCAGCAGCGGCCGCTGCGGTGGCCCAGTTCGAGGTTGATTTCGAGCGGGATGTGAAAACGATGGAATATCCGGCAACGCCCGCGCAGGCTCCCGCGCCGGCCAGGCCCGTGGCTCCGGTGCCGCCACTGCAGCAGCCCCCGCAGGTTCTTCAGGCTTTTGCCGTGCCGCCCGCACAGCCCTTGGTTCAGGCCCCGCCGCAGCCTTCGCCGCTGCGCGGGGAAGCGCCCCGTGCCGAGACTTCCCGCCCGGAACCGATGAGCGAGATGGCGCGGCGCCTGTCGGAAGTGCTGCAGAGGCCGATCGTGCCGCCTGGTCCTCGCGCCTCCATTGCGCCGCCCATTCCGCCTGCGCCTATTCCGCCTGCGCCTATTCCGACTGCGCCCATACCGGTTGCTTCCATGCCGGTTGCTTCCATGCCGGTTGCCTCGATGCCAGTTGCGACCATGGAGCCGGAAGCCGCGCCCGCTCCGCCTCCGCCACCCGCCAGACTGCCGACCGAGTCCGAGATGGACATGCTCGAGGAGGAAATGGCGAAGCTGCTCGGCCGGCCTGCGGCACCGCCCCGGCCCTGATCGATCGGCGGGGCGTGCGGAAAGCCGTGCGCAACCTGCCCTGTTTCATCTTCCCGCAGGGCAAGCCACTGGCGCAAGGCGGGGGAATCATGATCCCTGTCATGCATGTCGATCCTGGACCCGCAGAATTCTGGCGCCACGCCGCCCTGCCCGCGTTTCGCGCGACCGGATTTCATCCGGCGTCGCCCCTGGCTGTCGGCCGTCCTGCTCGGCATCTTCGGGGGGGCTCTGGCGACAGGCGCCCATGCGCAGGATATCTCGATCAATTTCGGGCAGGGCATTGGCCTGACCGAGCGCGCGCTTCAACTTGTGGCGCTGCTGACGATCCTGAGCCTTGCGCCGTCGATCCTGGTGATGGTCACGTCCTTCACCCGCATCGTGGTCGTCCTGTCGCTGCTGCGCTCGGCCATCGGCACCCAGACCGCGCCGCCCAACACGGTGATGACCGGCCTCGCTCTGTTCCTCACGGCCTTCATCATGGCACCAACCTTCCAGCAGGCCTATCAGCAGGGCATCCAGCCCTTTCTCGCGGGCGAGATTCGCGAGGCCGAGGCCTTCGAGCGCACGGCCGCACCATTCCGCGCCTTCATGCTGAAGCATGTGCGCACGACCGATCTCGAACTCTTCATGAATCTGTCACGGCAGCCGCGGCCAGCCACCCCCGAGGCGACACCGCTTCAGGTGCTGGTGCCGGCCTTCATGATCTCGGAACTGCGGCGTGCCTTCGAGATCGGCTTTCTGCTGTTCATCCCGTTCCTCATCATCGATCTGGTCGTGTCATCCATCCTGATCTCGATGGGCATGATGATGGTGCCGCCCGTGACGGTGGCCTTGCCCTTCAAGCTGATCTTCTTCGTGCTGGTGGATGGCTGGCGGCTGGTGGCGGGGTCGCTCGTGCAGAGCTTCGGACCAATTTAGAGCATTTTCCGACCAACCGGTATCCAATGGATCGGAAAATGCTCTCATTCCTCCTTGTTTCACGCATTTTCCGACCAAGTATCCAATGGATCGGAAAATGCTCTAGCGCCGCCCCGCCGCCTCAGCCCGGACCGGTTGCCTGGGGAAGCGAGGATTGCCGCTGGTCGCTCGCGCCTCGAACCGGCCGCGCCTCGCTCCCCGTCTCCGGATAGCGTTTGCGATAGGAGGCGAGGAATTCCGTGAGGGTATCGGCATTCACAACCTGGCGGGCCGCCTCGCGGAAGCCCTGCGGGTTTGAGTAATTCTCCAGCGCGATCATGTTGAAGGCTCCGGCATCGGAGGTCTTCGCCATTTTCGGCAGGTATTTGGACCGCAGCCGATCCAGTGACATCGCCTCTTCTGCGAGCACATAGGCGAGGCCCGCGCGCAGCACATCAAGGCGCTGCTGCTCGGTGAGCGTTTCTTCGCGCTGCCAGGCATCGCCGAGCATGCGCTCATAGGATTCACCGGCCTCGCGCCAGGCCTTGCCCTTCCAGTGGATGTCGGCGCGCAGGCGCTCCACGTCGTTTCCTGTCTCGTTGGCGAGCAGTTCGATGGCGAGCCCGGTGCGGAACACCTCACCCAGCGCGCGCGCTTCCAACAGCGTGCGGGCGCGCTTCAACTCCGGCGGCAGGTTCGACAGGCGCGTTTCGCTGAGCACGGTCAGCGCCTTCACCGGCTGACGGTTCTGGAGATGCATGACCGCGAGGCGGGTCGCCACGATGGAGCGCGCCACGCCTTCGAGCCGATGCTTCACTTGATGCTCCAGGATCTCCGCCGCCTCATTCACGAGGTCGAGGTCGAACAGGCGATCCGCGAGGCGACGCGCGATCTCGTCGCCGCGGCGGCCAGCCGGAACGAGGGTCCGGAACTCCTGATAGATGGCCAGCGCCTCCACCTTGGAAATCTTCTGCTGCTCGGCATCCAGGAACAGGCTCTCGAACCGGCGACCCATGGCCTCCTCGAGACGCCTGGCAATCGGATGGTTCGGCATGAGGCCGGTCGCTCGCTGGGAGGCGAGGAAGGCTTCGCGCCAGCGCCCTTCGGCGGCATAAATCTCGCCGAGCCGGGCGAGAGATTTCACTTCGGTCTCGCTGTGGCGCCAGATGGCGGTCAGCGTCTCGAATTCGGCCTTCGCCTCCTCGGGCGTGATCTTTTGAGCGGCGAGACCCGCTGTCGCCCGGCCATAGCGCGCCTCCGCCTCGATGCGGCGATCCATCGACCGGGCAGCCTGGCTGTAGGCCGTGAAGGCATCAACGGCACGCCCCTCGAACTCCGCGAGGCGGCCAGCGAGCAACTGCAGCAGGCCGTTGTCCCGGAACGCCGGATCGACGCGATCGAAGGCGTTGAGCTGTTCGCGGGCAAAGACTGGATCACCCGCCTCGATGGCGGATTCAACAACGTAGCGGCGCAGATCGCCCTGAAGGCGATCGGGATAGCGGTCGAGCGCCTCGATCCCGGCCTTGAAGCCGCTGACCGCCTGCGGATAGCGCATGGACTTCGCATCCACGAGCGCCTGCAGCAGGCGCTGCTCCGGCTCCTGCGAAAGCTGCGGCTCGTTGAGCAGGCGCGTCGCCTCCGCCAGCCGTCCCATCATGGTCGCGGCAAAGGCGCGGGCAAACATCACGTTCTTCTGTGCGCCGGCCTCGGGATCATCGGCTGCGAGCACATTCAGCACGCCCTCGGCTTCGGGATAGGCCTTGTGCGCGAGATAGGCCTGAGCAAGGCGAAGGCGCGCCTGAGGGCGGGTCACACGCGGCGCCTCGGCTGCGGCGCGCAGCAGGCCGCGCTCCAGCAGGCGCAGCGGCTCGCGGGCGAGCTTGTCATATTGGTCAGAGTCAATCAGCAGCGCCTTGCGATCCATCGCGGCCGCCGGCTCATGGGGAGGCAGCGACGAGAGATTGAGACGGATCTCGTGGCTCAGCAGCACGCCATTGTCGCCGCGGGCGAGCGTAACCGCCTCGTCCAGCGGCAGGGCGGCGAAGCCCGCGAGCGTGCGTTCGATCACCACTTCGGCGAAGCTCTGCGCCTTGGGGCTCGCGAAAGCGCCTTCGGCCAGCGGCACGATGGCGAGCTTGCCGCCGGTCTGCGGGTCTTCGATGGTGATGAGGCGCCCCTGGCCCTTGAACACGGCTTCGAGCGCATCGCGGCCCTGCCGATCGAAAACGCGCTGCAGGCGAATCGGCGCACCGGCCACTGCCTCCGGCGTCACCTCGCTCTTTCCGCGCTGCACAACGATGTCGCCGCCATCGCGCATCAGCCAGAATTGTCCGTCGATCTTGGGGGTCAGGCGCAGGACGGTCGCCTGCGGCAGACGCGACATCTGCACGCCTTCAACATGCCTCTTCATCTCCGGCGGCACGGTGGGCATGCCGGGGGTCTGCGGTGTTTCCACCACCACGAGCAGCGTCGGCCCGCGCTGGAGAATGGCGAAAGGCGCCTTGCCAAGGCCACCAAGGCGAAGGGCGAATCCTTCGGGATCACGCCCCTGCTCGATCCGGAAATCGATGGCATCGCCCGTGCTGGCGGATAGCAGCGTCTCCGGCGGCAAGGGCTCGGGGCTTTTCGCCATGCGCGGCAAGGTGGCGGCCGATGGTGCCGGCCCGGCCTGGGAAGCGGGCGGGGATGCGGGCTGGGCCGGCGCAGCCGGCGCAGGGGCCGAGGCTGCCGGGGCCGGCGCCGCCGCTTCGTTGAGGCCCTCGGCGAGCGCGCGGCCATCGATGCGCGAGAAATCCAGCGTGAAGCTGTCATCCTCGCGGAAGCCGCGCACCTTCATGCCTTCGGAAACGCGCATGCTGACCGTGAGGCTCGATCCATCCCGGATGACGCGCACGCCTTCCGCGGTGCCGGCAAGGCGCGAGCGGGCGAGCGTTTCGGGCAGTTCGAAATCGCCCTCGAACACGAGGGTCACCTCGCCATCGCGCTCGTCATAGGCGATCGGCGCGGAGCGGGGCATGGTGAAGATGGCGCGGCGGAAGCGGGGCGCATGGGCGACGCGCAGATCCATCGCACGCTCGACCTTCTTCTCGACCTCGACGCGGCGCGCGCGTTCTTCCGCGACGCGGGCGCGACGGACCAGTTCGTCGATGACATCCTGCGGCAGCGGCGGCGGCAGGCCTTGCCAGCGCGGACCCATCAAATCCAGGAAGATGCGCTCGCCGGCCGATTTGATATCATGCCGGTAACGGCCATTGAGACCGATGCGGATCGAGCGGCCGTCAGGATCGAGACGGGCAACGCCGACATAATTCGGCACTTCCAGCGGCAGCTTGTCGGGATTGAGGGCGACGCCCTGATCGAATTCGATGATCAGCACCGAATTCGCGGCGCGCACCTTGGCGCCCACTGGCGCATCGAAGGTGAAGACCAGCCGGCCGAAGCCCGACTGCTCGGTGCCCACCACCTGCCCGCTGGCCGCAAGAGCGGACCCATGAACCAGGAACGGGAGCAGCACGAGGCCCGCCGCCCTGGCGAACAATTTCGAGAAACGCGAACGCAACACAGCACAAATCCCGGTACAGGAGCCGAACGGGGAAGGCACGTCGAAGGCGGGGCCGCAACAGGCGTTCCCCGCCCGCCTTCTGGTAAGACTAAGCCACCATGCCTAACACCGGCTTAATCCACTCACCGCGTTGGCGGTGAAAGCCGAGGCAATTCGCCATCGGCCGCCGGCACGGCAACCTCGCTCACATTCTGGGCCTGCCGAGCCAGCGCGACGGTGAGGCGCTCGGCGGCGGCGGGCTCCATGGCAGCGAGGATTTCAGCAACCTTGCGGGGGTTCATCTGCTGCACGAGGTCCATCAGAACCTTGATATCCAGCCGGTCGAAGACGCGGGCGGCTTCCTTCGGCTTCATGGTCTCGTACATGGTGACGAGCGGCTTGAAGCGCTGCTTCGGATCGTTCCTCGCTGCCTGGCCGGCATCGAACTGGTTCTCGAGCGTGCGAAGCTGCCCGATCTTCTCGTCGAGCTTGCGCTCGGTGGTGCGCAGCAGGCTGTCGCGCATCTCGATCTCGCGGTTCTTCGCCTCGATCTCGGTGCGGCGAGCCTGAAGCCGTTCGAGAATCTCGCGCTCGGCCGGGCTCGCGGCCTGGCCGCGCTCGGGTATCTGCGCCGGCGGCGGGGGCACGCGGGTGCCTTCCGGATCCGGCTTGATCTTCGGCGCGCCGGAGGCCGCAGGTGCCTGAGCCTGGGCGCCGGCGGCCTTGGGATCGGCTGGCTTGCCCTCGGCGCCCCTGGTTTCAGCATTGCCGGTGGAGCCGGTGATGATCTGGTTGTCAGCCTGAGCGCCGAGACGGGCCCTCTCGATGGAACGGGCGAAGCGGTCGCCCGCCGCCAGACCGAGATCCGCGATCTGGGGCAGCGGCCGGTTGTCAAGCGCGACCGAGAGCACCCGGATCGTGAGCAGTGAAACCAGCCCGAAAATCAGGACGGGAATCAGCCGGATGCGGGTCATGCCACGTTTTCCTGCTTGGCCTTCTCGGCGTTGCGGTTGGCAAGCGCCTGGGCCGCCGCGAGAGTCTGGGCGATTCGCGAAGCCGAGCGAATGGCCGGCTGGGTATCCATCACATGCTGGGAGAAGGCCTCGGCCGGGTCGCGTGCGCCCTCCACCACCGGGCTGTCGAGGGCAGTGGAGACGATGCGGCTGATGCGGTTCAGCACATCATCGCCGGAGCGGATCTGGTCCTCGAGATCGGACGCGTAGCGCTCGGCCACGCGGAGGCGTTCGCCGAGGGTGCGATCGCAATCGCCAAGGGTATGCTTGAGCGCGTCGATCGCGCGCTCGGCACGGTCTGTGGCCATCGAGAGATCGTTGATGGTCTTGCGAATCACCGTTTCGTCGGCGCGCATGGCACGCAGGCGGCGATCGAGCAGGACGCAGTAGCCGATGGTGACGACGAGCAGGCCGCCAACAATGAGTTCAATCATCAAACCGAGTTGTCCGGACATGGATTCACCTGTCGCGCCTGACTGAGACGCCTTGTTCGAAGGCTGCGAGTGTCGTTCTTGACCGTCTGAGAGGTTTCGCGATCTGGATCGCCATATGGTCGCCGATGCGGCCGATCTTTCCCTGCGTGACCATGAGGTCGCCGCAGCGGATCGTCACCATCGGGTCGCCGCGCACGTCGAAGAGCAGCGTGTCACCGACCTGCAATTCGAGCACCTTGCTGACAGGCAGGCTGGTTTCATGCAGCACGGCATCGAGATCGAGTGTCGCCTGCCAGATCTCGGAGGCGAGATGGCCTTCCCAGATGTGGTCGCGGCCGAGCTTCTCGCCCATGTAGGACTGGAGCAGCAACTCGCGGATCGGCTCGATCGTGGCATAGGGCAGCAGGATTTCCACCCGCCCGCCGCGACCCTCGAGGTCGATCGCGAGCGCGATGAGGATCGCCGCATTGGCAGGACGCGTGATGGAAGCGAAGCGCGGGTTGGTTTCGATGCGCTCCGGGATAAACTTCACCGGCGAGAGTGGCTGGAAGGCCTGCTCGGCCTCCTGCAGAACGATATCCAGCAGGCGGCGAACGAGGTTCACCTCGACAGTGGTGTAGGGCCGGCCCTCGATGCGGAAATTGGAGCTGCCGCGGCGGCCACCGAGCAGCACATCCATCACGAGATAGATGAGATCGCCGTCGATCGTGATGAGCCCGTAATTCTCCCAGGGCTCCGCCTTGAAAACCGCGAGGATGGTCGGCAGCGGCAACGAGGAGACGTAATCGCCGAATCGCACGCTCGTCACATCATCGAGGCTGACTTCCACATTATCCGAGAAGAAGGAGCGCAAGGTGGTCGTGAGCGTGCGAACCAGACGGTCGAACACGATCTCGAGCATCGGCAGACGCTCGTAGGAGACAACCGTCGAATCGACGATGGCGCGCACGCCATTCTGCTTCGACTGGTCGGCATCCTCGGGGTCAAAACCGAAGATCGTGTCCACCTCTTCCTGGTCGAGGAAAAGGCCGGTGCCAAGATCGAGTTCAAGGCCCGCTTCCTTGGACTTACCCGAACTCGCCGCATCGGCACCCTCGAGGCCGGCATCACCCAGCGCGCGAGCCCATTCGTCGGCGAGATCATCCTGAGAAGTATCCGGCGTATCAGCCACTGTCGTCTCCTTGACCATTCAGGTCAAAAACTCACTGAACCAGCACGTCCTTGAAGAGGATGGCCTCGATGCGCGCGGGATAGATCGATGCGTTCACGCGGCGCACGAGTTCTTCCTTCAGCCGGTAAAGCCCTGCCGAACCCTCGAGATCCGTGGGTCGCAGTTCGCGCAGGAAAATCTGGAAATTGTCGAGCACGCGCGGCATCAGCGGCTGGATCTCGGCGATGATCTTCTGATCCTCGACCTCGAGAGCGAGCTTCAGACGCAGATAGGCCGGGCGCTCCTGCCCGGGCGCACCCGCGAGGTTCACGGTGATTTCCGGCAGATCGAAGAAGAACGCCTTCTTCTTCAGCAGCGCAGCCTTGTCGACTTCCGCAGCCTTCGAACGCTGCCAGAAGTAATAGCCGCCGCCCGCACCCGCCGCGAGGAGGGCCGAAACAATGGAAATCACAATGAGTTTCTTGCGCCCTCCGGAGCCGGCAGCCTTGCCGTCTGCGAGGATTTCATCAGGCTTTGCGGTATTCGCAACCATCGGATCACCCTGGAACCGGGACATCCCGGATTTGTCCTTGCTCCCCGCGCCTCGCGGGCCCTTCCGGCTTCTTCCGGAATCGCCCGGCGCCTCGCGGAGCGCCTTGACCCCGACCTTGGGGGAGCTTGGTTAACGAAGGATTTCTTTATCGCCCGAACCGGCAAATTTTGCCTGTTCATTTCTGCCGAGAGGCAATCCATGACGGATGCGCGTCAAGGGGAGAATAAGATCATACCGCTGAATTTATTCGGATTTTATCAGAGCGGCATTCTGGCACGATCCTTGGTTCGATGATGCCAGTGTCAAGGATCTGCGCTGGGGAGCGAGAGATCGGCGACAGGAAAACCGAGGAGATGGGGCATGGAGAACGTGCTTCTGATCGCGCTTTCGCGCCAGACGGCGCTGCGGCGTGAAATGGATGTCATCGCGAATAATGTCGCGAACGCCAATACGAATGGGTTCAAGCGTCGAATCTCGCAGTCGCGTGAGTTCCAGATGCCGGTTGCCAGCGCGGATATGTTCCGCCGCGGCGAAGATCGGCGCGTTTCCTTCGTGATCGATCGCGGCACGCCGCTGGATCTTTCCGGCGGCACGCTCGAGCCCACCAATAATCCGTTGGATGTCGCCATCTCGGGCGAAGGCTTCTTCGTGGTGCAGACCCCGCAGGGCGAGCGCTACACCCGCAACGGCGCGCTGATGCTCAATGCCAATGGCGAGCTTGTCAATTCCGACGGCTTTCCGCTGCTGGGCGAACAGGGCAACTTCCAATTTTCGCAGAATGACTCGCAGATCGCCATCGCCGGCGACGGCACGGTGACGACCAGCAATGGCTCGCGCGGCCGCCTGCGCGTCGTGCGCTTTGCCAACCCGCAGGCACTCGAGAATGTCGGCGCGAACCTCTTCTCAACGCCCCAGCCGGCCGAACCGGTGACTCAGGCCCGCGTGCAAGCGGGATTTGTCGAACGCTCCAACGTCAAGCCGGTGCTCGAGATCAGCCGGATGATCGAGGTCAACCGTGCCTATCAAAGTGTCGCGAGCCTGATGTCGCGCACCGACGAAACCCGTCGGACCGCGATCCAGCGGCTCGGCGAGGCCATCTGAACCGGAACCTGAAAGGCCAGTCCCATGCGTGCTCTCTACACCGCCGCCACCGGCATGATGGCGCAGGAAAAAAACGTCGAAGTCATTTCGAACAACGTCGCGAACATGCGCACGACGGGGTTCAAGCGGCAGACCATCCATTTCCAGGACCTGCTCTATGAACACCAGCGCCGCGCCGGCGCGCCCACCTCGGACCAGAATACGCAAAACCCCGCCGGCCTGTTCGTGGGCTCCGGTGTGAAGACCGTCGCCACGCCCCGCATCATGAGCCAGGGCAACGTGACCAACACGGAGCGCACCTATGACATGGCGATCCGCGGCGAAGGCTTCTTCCGCATCCAGCTGCCCGATGGCCGCACCGCCTATACCCGTGACGGCGGCTTCGAGACCGACAGCCAGGGCCGGCTGACCACCAAGGACGGCTATCTGGTCGATCCCGGCATCACCGTGCCGCAGGATGCGACGAGCGTCTCGGTCAACCAGCTGGGGCAGGTCTCGGCGATGCTGCCGGCCCAGATCCAGCCGCAGGCGCTGGGCCAGATCACCATGAGCCGCTTCGTCAACAAGGTCGGCCTCGAATCCATCGGTGACAACCTGTTCCTCGAGACGCCCGGCTCCGGCCCGGCCATTGATGGCACGCCGGGCGCCGAAGGCTTCGGCAACCTGCAGCAGGGCTACCTGGAAGAATCGAACGTCAACGCGGTAACCGAGATCGCCGCGATGATTCAGGCCCAGCGCGCCTATGAGCTGAATTCGAAGGTCATCACCGGAGCGGACCAGATGCTCCAGGCGACCTCCAACCTGTTCCGCGGCTGAGGAGTAAGCCATCATGACCCCGCGCCTGCTTCCCCTCACCCTTGCCACCGGCCTGCTCGCGGCCCTGCTCGCGGGCGGCTCCGCCCTCGCGCAGGAGGCGATGCGCCTGAAATCCGAGATCACCGTGACCGGGGAGACCATCCGGCTCGACCAGCTCGTCGAAGGCATCGGCGAGAAGGGGGCCGTGGCGATGTTCCGCGCGCCCCAGCCGGGCCATCGCGGCACGATCCGCGCCGATCGCATCCTCGATGCAGCCCGCGAGCTGGGCATCAGGGGCATCGAGACCGGGGATGTCGTCGCGGTCGCCATCACCCGTCCCGGCCGCACCATCAGCCGGGATGACATGCAGCAGGCCATCGGCCGCCTCGCCGCCGAGCGCGGCGCGCTCGGAAATCTCGAAATCATCCTTGACGATCACCATCCGGCGCGTCTTGTCGATGCGTCACGCGGCGAAGCCATCAAGGTTGCGCAGTTCAACCGCGATGTGCGGACCGGCCGCTTCGAGGCCCGGTTGACGCTCGCCGGCGGACTCGACAGCCTGGAGGGCTGGACGGTCACCGGCGGCATCGTGGAAATGCGCGAGGTGGCGGTTCCGGTCGGCGATCTCGACCGCGGGGACGCCATCCAGGCGAAGGACCTCGTGATGGTGAAACGCCCGGCCGCGCAGGTGGGCGCGGATGTGGTGCGCCCCCTCGCCGATCTCATCGGCATGGTGCCGCGGCGCGCATTGAAGGCCGGCGAGATGATCCGCTCGGCCGATCTCGCAAAGCCGATCCTCGTGGAGAAATCGAGCCTTGTCTCGGTCATCTATGCCACGAAAGGCCTGACGCTGACGATGCGCGGCCGCGCCCAGGGCTCCGGCTCGATGGGGGATGTGGTGAAGGTGCAGAACCTGCAATCCAAGAAGATCGTGGAGGGTGTCATCACCGGTCCCGCCCAGATCACCATCGCCGGCCCTGTCGCGCCGCAGGCGAGCCTCTCCGAAAGCGCGATCAGCCGCTAACTGTCATTTCCGTCTCGAAAGGACGCGTCCCATGTCCCGCAATCTCGCCTCCCGTATCGGCCTGATGGCCCTGCCGCTCATGGCCCTGCCGGCCTGCGGCTCGCTCGATCGCCTTGCCAATATCGGCAAGGCCCCGGCTCTCTCGGCGATCGAGAATCCCGTGACGCAGCCCGGCTACAAGCCGGTCTCCATGCCGATGCCCGCTCCGAAGCCGATCTCCTATCAGGCGAATTCCCTGTGGCGTCCGGGCTCTCGCGCCTTCTTCAAGGATCAGCGTGCCCAGGTGGTCGGCGACCTCCTCACCGTGCGTGTCCGGATCACCGATCGCGCCAACATCGACAACAGCACGCAGCGCAGCCGGCAGAACGGGGAAAATTTCGGCGCCAAGGGCTTCTTCGGCTACGAAAATGCGCTCGACCGCTACCTGCCGGACGGCGCCAGCCCCACCGGGCTGGTCGATCTCTCCTCCGAGAACAGCTCGAAGGGCGCAGGCTCCGTGAAGCGCTCGGAACAGGTCGTGACCGATGTCGCCGCTGTGGTCACGCAGGTGCTGCCAAACGGCAACCTCGTGATCGAGGGCAAGCAGGAAGTGCGCGTGAACTTCGAGGTGCGCGAACTGATCGTGGCCGGCGTGGTGCGTCCCGAGGATATCGAGGCCGGCAACCAGATCGACTCCACGAAAATCGCCCAGGCCCGCATCGCCTATGGCGGCCGCGGCCAGATCACCGATGTGCAGCAGCCTCGCTACGGCCAGCAGGTGCTGGACGTGCTCCTGCCCTTCTGATCCCTTTCAGCGCCATGGCGCGGCGCGGCTTTATCGCATCCGCCGCGCCAAAACCCCACCGATCGGCTCGCTTCCAACCCGAGCCGGCGGCCAGGGCGAACTGCGCCCCTCGCTCCCCCCTTGATGCGGGCGACGCTCTGCGAAAGGACCCCCCGGGCCTCCTCGGCCGGGGGGTCCTTGTTTGTTTGCCGAGCGCGGATCCACGCCAATCGTCCGATGGCACCCGTTCGGTCGAATTGCAGGCCGGTGACCTCCGGGCATTTGCCGTCTCCTTTGGGAGTTGTTCAACTTCGGTCGTTCGGGCCGACTGAAAAAATCTTGGCGGGCGGCGCGCCGAGCTCCGCGACGCCCCCGGGCAACAGCGCCTGCGCCACTGCGAGATCTTAGAGCGGACTCCGATCTGATTGAATCAGGCCGTCCGCTCTATCTCTTTGTTTGATCGCATTTTCTTCGACCAACCGGTATCCACTTGGTCGGAAAATGCTCTAGAGCGATTTGCGCAACAACCGGATTCGGCCGCTCTCGACGCGGATCGCAATTGATCCGGCCCATTGATCCGGCCCATGGGGCTGAGAGGCGGGCTCCAGGCTTCGCGAAGCTTCTCCAAGGCCGCCCTCAGGCGCCCTCTCCCATTCAATCGCTGTTATGGACTTCCTCCGCGTGATCGAGGCCATCGAGGTCATCGACAGCCTTTACTGCCTTGAACGCAGCGGAGAAGATCGCATTCCTTTCGCCCTTCAGGACGCTCGCCCCCCGCGATGAGGCGAAAAGGCGAGCGAGAAAACCGTCCCTCCACCCTCGCGATCGGCAATGCCGAGCGTCGTGCCATGGGCCTCGGCGATGCGCTGGACAATCGCGAGCCCGAGACCGGTGCCACCGAGATCGGAGGGGCTGGCGCGCCAGAAGCGCTTCATCACCAACGGTTTCTGTTCATCGGGAATGCCCGGTCCCCGGTCGAGCACGGCCACCTGCCCCGGTCCGCACACCCGCACGAGCACCTCGGTGTTCTCCGGCGAGAAGCGCAGCGCGTTCTCGACCAGGTTGCGCAGGGCATGCGCGATCGCATCGGCATCGCCGCGCACGATCGTGCCGGGCCGGGCCTCGAAGGCCAGGATGCGCCCCTCGCGGATGGCCAGAGGCGCCATGGCGGCAACGACGCCCTCGGCCACGATTGACAGATCGCATTGGCGGGCGGGGTCCACGACCAGCGTATCGGCCTCAGCGGCGGAAAGAAGCTGGTTCACGAGGCGGCGCAGGGCCGCAATATCGGAGTGGACGGCGTCCAGTTCCCCGCCTTTCGGCAATTTCTCGATGCGCGCGGAGAGCACCGCAAGCGGCGTGCGCAGGGCATGCGCCGCCTCGGCCGTGAAGGCGCGCTCGGCTTCCAGCGCCTCGCCCAGCCTTCGCAGGGCATCATTGATGGCCTCGACCAGGATCAGCACCTCGGTCGGCAGCCCGCGCGTGGGCAATGCGGCGATGCCATGCCCCGGGCCAGCCTTCCGCGCGGCATCGGCCGCAAAGACCAGCGAGCGCAGGGATTGCCGCACGGTGACCGCGTTCAGGATCATCAGGCAGATCGCGAAAGGCAGCAGGGATACGATGACATGCACGAAAAGCTCTTCGAAATAGACGAAGAGCAGCAGGTTCGAGGGGTCGCCTGCCGCCGCAAAGGCAATCCGGACCGGTTCGCCTCCGACACGCACGCGGCGCGACCCGACCAGCACGGAACGGCCATTCACCTCAACATCGCTCCACCAGGCATCCGGACCATTGGGCACGCTCCAGCGCTCGGCCGGCACCAGCATGGCATTGGCTTCGCCCAGCACGTGGCCGGCCCCATCCTCGATGCGGAAGGCATAGGCATCGGGGTAGCGCGTGAAGGTCTGCATCAGCCGGCTTGATGGCTCGAAAGCCAAACTCCCATCCGGCCCGGCCCTCAGCGCCTCGGCGAGGCGGTCGATCTGGTGACTGACCTTTTCGCGGCGAAGGCCCTCGGGGTCGGAGCTGTAATAGGCTGTGACGAAGACGATGTTCATGAGGGTCAGCAACCCGCCAACCAGCAGCAGGCGATGGATGAGCGTGGTGACCAGCGACCGGCTCATGTCCGCCTCGCCTCGGTGAGGAGATAGCCGATGCCCCGGATCGTGTGGATCTCCACATTCGCGCCCGCTTCCGCGAGCTGCCGCCGGAGGCGCGAAACGGACGCCTCCAGTGCGTTGGGACTGGGCGCCTCGTCCAGCGTGTAGATCGCATCCTCGATCACCCGGCGCGGCACGGATTGCCCGAGCTTTCGCAGCAGCACTTCCAGAACGTCGATCTCACGGCGCGCGAGGTTCACGGACCGCCCGG
>NZ_JBJTDY010000021.1:0-51313 GCF_046092605.1 Rhabdaerophilum sp.
AACCAACAAAAAAAATAAATATATATATAGCTCTATAATTAAAAATAACAATATAATTATTCATGATATTCGGTTCCTCCTGTAGAAAAAGATCAAATCAAAAGCAATATTGTTTCTAGATATACAACGAGAGCAAATACAAATTGTCATTCTAGCTATAAATGATTATCAATAGAAAATTGCTTTACAAACAACCGTCCGGTTTTGTCGATATCGAAGGCTGCCCGTGAAGTCAATACCGGCCACAGCAGCCAGCCCAGACATGCAAGGCTCGAATACCAAGGACATCCCGCCAGCCGCCCGCTTTCGCCGGCTCGTTTCATCAACCTCTCATTTTGTCGGCTTCTTGGACACAACCTGCGCGTCTGGAGCTCGAATCTTCTCGATCGCGGACGCACGGGGTCATGCCATCACTCCTTCGGATCGTTTCGTGACAGCCGTCGTCGCGGATTGACATGGTTCCCCAGTGACTTGTCTCATGCCGCGCCCGTGAGAGCCCTTCATGTGCCGAGAGCACGAGGCGTGAGAATGGGTCGATGTTCCATTTCGGGCCCTCACTCGCGGAGACCCAGCGGGTGCTGATTCCCGAGCGGTGCGAAAGCAACGAGACCCAAGCCGCAATCAGGTCTCGCCCGATGATTGTTACGCTGCTTTTTGCCACGCTTCACCAAAGAGACCGCCGTCTCCAGCCAAACGGCCAATTTTCATGCCTCCAAGAAACCTCGGGTTGCAAGGACAATTTGCGGCAAACGGCTCGGAAACTTGCGATCAACCCGCCTCAGGACAACCGTCGCGCGATTTTTCTGATGCGGGCGCGATCCCGCGCCGAGGCTGCGGATCAGGGCCCCGGTGCAGTTTATGCCCGGCTTCTTGCTCACCTCTAGAATGCCTCGTCTGAATTCTGGAGGATGTCATGGTTGCTCTTGCCGAAGGTCACGCCAATCCATTTTGCCCTGCCGAGGTCCGAGCCTCTGCCATTCTTGCCGAGTGGCCAGGCGGCTGTTCGTTGAATGCCCCAAGCACGGGGGCTATTCAACGTCGGGGGCAATGCTGATGCCGGTCGTTGGTCTCCATATGGGCGTTGGCCGCCGTTCGCGTCGATCGAGATCGCCCGTCAATCCTCCCGTGAACACGGTTTTGCCCGTCATCTCGGGTAATGCACAGATCGGCGTCAGCCTCGGGGCAAGCACCGGAAGCTGGTCCGGGCAGGCTCCGATCAGCTTTGCCTTCCAGTGGTATCGTGGCGGCATCGCGATACCCGGCGCGACCGGTGCGAGCTATCTCCTGGCCAGCGCCGATGCCGGCGCCATCATCACCTGCGCGATCACCGCCACCAATGCCGGCGGCAGCGCGAGCGCCACCAGTGCAGCGCTCGGGCCTGTCGCCCTCCCCAGGGCTCCCTCGGGTGCCCTCATCACCTTCTGGGGCGATGGCGTGAACTCCGAAGGTGCTGCCCCCGGCATGCGCAACTGGCCCACCTGGGCGCTGGCGAGCTTCAACGGGCGGCTCATGCCGTCCGAAGGATGGATGCAGTGCAAGAGCGGCGAGACGCTGGACGGCGTTTTCGCCCGCCGGGACGCGGCGGTGAAGCAGGCCCCGGAAATCTTCGTCTATGCCTCGGACGGGCACAATGACGGGCTTTATTCGTCAGGCTATGCCACGCAGCTCACGAAATGGGTGCGCAACGCGCAATTTGCGATCGACAACCTGCCATCGACCACGCGCATCGTGATGACCATCCCGCTGACTTCCGCTGTCGCGGGCGA
The DNA here is from genome assembly GCF_046092605.1 of Rhabdaerophilum sp. Classification (NCBI taxonomy): domain Bacteria; kingdom Pseudomonadati; phylum Pseudomonadota; class Alphaproteobacteria; order Hyphomicrobiales; family Rhabdaerophilaceae; genus Rhabdaerophilum; species Rhabdaerophilum sp. The sequence goes on from NZ_JBJTDY010000021.1 coordinate 1,767, forward strand.
GAGCACGGGTGGGGACTGGCGCATGATCGTCTCGAACCTGGTCCGCGAACAGGTCGCGACGTGGCAAGCCATCCATGGCGCGCGCATCATCCTGTTCGACACGCTGGCGGCGATCGGCGGCTTCGGCCCGTGGGATCACACCACGATGTCGAACGATGCAGACCGCACGCATCCGAACGCACTCGGCGGCTGGACGCTCGGGAAAATGTTCTTTGCGCTGATGGACGGCCAGGTCGCGGCTGCAACGGTCGAGGACATTCTTGCGGCGGCGACGGCGACCACGCGGCGCGGGGCGAACCTTCACCCGGATCGGCTGCTTTCCGGCACCACGGGCACGCGCTCGGGCGCGATCGCACCGACCGGCTCCTATGCGACCGGCCAGCGCATCACCAACAACCTCGCGAACGGCACGGGCATTGCGGTGGCCTGCTCGAAATCCGCGCAGACCGGATACGAGCAGCAGCTCGCCGCCGTCAGCGGCACGCCTGCCGCCACGCAGGCCATCGTGCAGGACGATACCACCAATATCACGCTGACCGGCATAGGCCCGGGCGATTACTGCGCCTTCATGGTCCGCGCGCGTATGGATGACGGGACAACCGGCTTCCCGGCCGGGCTGAACAATTTCGGCTTCGCGCTCGGTTCGATCGGCAACCTGTCCACGACTTCTGATCTTGCTGCGGCGGGCCTTCCCTCCTCCATCGGCGCGGTGGATCAGGTCTGGGTCTGCGCGCCGAAGGCATCCTTCGCCAACAATATAGCCGTGGCAAACCCGGTCTTCACCACGCGCTATTCTGCGGTGGCCATCAACACCCGCATCACCTTCGAGCGCCCGCAGCTTTTCAAGCTTTACCTCAACGCGCGCACGGCGCCGTGGTATTTCGGAAACGACACGATCCTCGGGACGAATTACCGCATCCGGCTCACTGGAACGGGCGTTTCCGGCGAAGGCTTCGCCTCGAACGGCACCATCACGGCGGCAACGGTCGGAACCGTCCGCGTTGAGCCGGGCTCATGGTCGGGCGGCGGCCTCACCTTCACGCGCGTCATGCGGCGCAATGGCGCGGTTGTTTCGGGCGCGTTCTCGACCGGCTGGACCCACGCCATGGCCGGGCAGGTTCTCGCCGGCGATGTCATCGCGATCGATGTCATCGCCACGAACAGCCTTGGCTCCGCGACGCGGACGATCACCTTCAACGTGGTTTAGCGCCATTCAGAACGAGAGCAGGGTGACCCGTAGCTCAGGCTGCGGGTTCACCGGACGAAGCCAGAGCTCAGGCGCGGTGGCTGACTGGATTTTCTCGATCCGATGCGCAACGGTTTTCAGCGGGCGGATGCTGTTCGCAAGGTTGTCGAGCACGAAGCTCCCCCCCGATGTCCGCACGACCAGCACGAGATGCGATTCCTCGACCGTGTGGGAGAGCTGGGCCAGAAGGAGGCTGCTGGACGGCCAGCCCAGTTCGAGCAAGCGCGCCCGCTTCGAGACGGCATAATCATCGCAATCGCCGGCCTTCGGAAACAGGGTCCAGCGATCGTTGAACGGACCACCCGGGTCAGGCTGCGCCACGATCGAAGCGTTAACGCTTCGATTGATGCCCTCAAGCTCCGTGAGACGCTGTTGTGTCAGCGCCACTTTAGGCTTGCGAAGCGAAACGCGCTGGCGGGAACATTGGGTGGGATGCTGCATGCAGAACCGCACATGCGCAAAGGGCGACATGACCGGCCTTGCAGCCAGGGTGAGGACAAGGCTCTTGGAGTTTTTCTGAGGCTCGAACAGCGCTTCCGGAAGGCTGGCCAGCGCGATACCCGGCAAAAACACCAAGCTCATCGCAACGATTTTCAGTAATCCCCTCATGGACGCCTCGAGGTTTTTTAGTATTTACTGAGGCGTTTGTCGCATACTCGCCTTAATTCGACGCGCAGCGCGACATATCAAACTTTTATATTGTTTAAGTGGATTTTTAATGCTGTTTTGTAACCCTGGATAAATCTCCTGATCCCATCGGGGCACCTTGCTTCATGCCGAATCCCATGCCGAGCTGCCAAATCCCGGAGGGCCATCGCCTCTATGTCGTGGGTGATATCCACGGCATGGCCGGGCTGCTGGAGCGGAGGTTTGCGGCCATCGACGCGGATCAGTCCGCTTCGCCCGGCTTCATCAACCGGGAGATCTATCTCGGGGATTATGTGGATCGCGGGCCGGATTCCCGGCGCGTGCTGCACCTGCTCATGGAGCGTCACCGGCAGCGCGATGTGGTGGCCATCACGGGCAACCATGAAATCTACATGCTGCGCGCCCAGCAGGACCCGGAGACCTTCGAACGCTGGATGCGGTTCGGTGGTCGTGAAACGCTTGCCTCTTTTGGCGTGCGCCCGCCGGATGGCCCCCCGAGCGAACGCAACATGGCCGAATGGCGCGAGGCAATGAGCCCCGAGGAGAAGAACTTTCTCGGCTCGCTGCAGCACTGGCATCGCTTCGGCGACTATGCCTTCGTGCATGCCGGATTTCGGCCGGGAATTGCGCTCGAAGACCAGACAATCGAGGATATGACCACCATTCGCGAGCCGTTCCTCAGCAACTCGTCCGACTTCGGCTTCAGGGTCGTGCACGGGCACACACCGAGAGCGGATGTGGAATTCCGCCCTGGGCGCATCAATCTCGATACCGGGGCCTTCATGTCGGGCAGGTTGTCCTGCCTCGTGATCGAGCCGGACCGGCTAAGGTTATTGTAAGGCCAGAATCGACAATGCGCTGCAACCTTGGCAAGGAACGCGAGGCTGCTGCGATGAGGCAGGGTCAATCATCGGAGCGGCGTTATGCGTTATCTGGTTACCGGGGATGCCGGTTTCATCGGTTTTCATGTGTCGCGGCGGTTGTTGAGCCAAGGGCATGAGGTTCTCGGCATCGACGCCCTGACGGATTACTACGATGTGGACCTCAAACATCGCCGGCTTGCCATTCTCGGCGCGGAGCCTGGCTTTCGCCACGAAACCCTGATGCTGGAAGACCATGCGGGGCTGTTGAAACTCTTCGGCGAATTCCGGCCGGATCACGTCATCCATCTCGCGGCGCAGGCCGGTGTGCGCTATTCGATCGAGAATCCGCGCGCCTATATCAATGCGAACGTGGTCGGCACATTCAACCTGCTGGAAGCCTGCCGGGCCTTTCCGGTGCGCCATTTGCTGCTGGCCTCGACCAGCTCCGCCTATGGCGCCAACGACAAGTATCCTTTCGAGGAAACCGATCCGGCGGTGCATCCCATCACGCTTTATGCCGCCACAAAAGGCTCCACGGAACTGATGGCGCATTGCTATGCCCATCTCTTCCACAACCCGACCACGGCCTTTCGCTTCTTCACGGTCTATGGTCCGTGGGGCCGGCCGGACATGGCTTATTTCCTGTTCACCCGAAAGATCCTCACGGGCCAGCCCATCGAGATCTTCAACCATGGCGAAAGCTGGCGCGATTTCACGTTCATCGATGATCTCGTGACCTCGATCCTGCTGTTGGCGGCCGCGCCGCCGCCGCCTGCCGATGCGCGCGAGGGCCTGAAGCCCATTCCGGGCGATACACTCAGCCCGGTCGCACCCTACAGGCTTGTCAATATCGGGGGCGGGCAGCCGGCCAAGCTCACCGAACTTGTCGGCGAACTGGAAAAGGCGCTCGGGGTGGAAGCCGTAAAGGTGTTCAAGCCCTTGCCACCGGGCGATGTGGTCAAGACCTTCGCCAGCGCCGCACTTCTTGAAGGTGTCACGGGACAGAAGCCCGCGACGCCGCTCTCGGAGGGCATTCCGCAATTCGTCCGATGGTATCGCACCCACTACAATTGAGGCGAGCCCCGCGAGACGATACGGATCGCAGCGCCGGCGATCACCGCGACGGGGATGGCATAGCCTGGAATCTGCGTCGGGTAGTCGACAAGGGAATGCAGGACGGGCATCAGCAATGCGCCCGTGGCAAAGATCGTCGCGAGCCGGTTCGGCCCATCCCGCAGGCTGGGCCGGGCGATCCGCATGTAGAGCCAGAGCACCAGCAAAGTCAGGGCTGCAAGGAAGGGCAGACCGCCTTCCGCCGCCAGCTGAAGATAGGTGTTATGCGCCCGATCCCAAATCCCCGAACTCTGCATCTCGGCACTACGATAGATCGGGAAGACCAGTTCGAAGGTTCCGAACCCGGTGCCGATCCAAGGATGATCCAGAGCGATGCGCCAGGTCGTGGCATAGACAACCAGGCGGCTCTCATCGACGCGCGCATTGGCATCCAGACGCGCACCAAGCATCTGGACTACCAGCGCAAGGCTCGCAAGGGCCAGCAGCGCAAAGGTTGCCAGGATCAGGCGACGTGCCGGCCGATGTGACCAGATCCGATGGGCGTAAACATTCAGCATCACCACCAAGGCGGCCCCGACCAGCCCGAGGCCGAGGCCGGCGCGGGAGCGCGTCAGCAGCATCGCGACGAGGCAGATGAGCATCACGCCGAGATCGACAAGGTCGCGCCGCCGCAACCTCAGGCCCGATGCCGTGCCGCCCCGGGCCGCGATGGACCCGAGGAGGCGATCCGAGATCAAGGCGATGGCCGCCACGAAGCCAAAGGCCGCAAGGGCGCAGGCCATGTTGCGATTGAAGAAGGTTCCTGTCAGCACGTCGCGGTGATGCGTCTTTGCGTGGTGGAAGATCATCCCGGGGTCCTGCAGGAACTGGAAAATCCACAGCAGCGCGAGGCAGGCAAGGCTGCGACTCACGATTCGCAGCAGGGTCCTGCTCGGAAATCGCTCTGCGGGAAGGGCGAGGCCCGCAAGAAAGGCAAGGCTCGCGGCGAGTCCCGGCAAAAGGGCGGTATCGGGCGGAACGGCAGACAGGCCACGGCGCGATGTGACTGGTATTTCCAGGAGTTTGGCCGCCCGGTGCCAAAGGTCTGACCCACCCGATTCAAGCGGTTCGATCTGCAGGAAGACAAGAACTCCGATCGCAGCCCACAGGCACAGCACAGCAAGCAGCGCGCGCTGCTCAAGCCTCCCCGCCAGGGACCAGGGAGCGACTAGAATCGCGGCCCCAAGCGGAAGCAGCCAGATCGCATTCCAGAAAACCGGCTGTGATCCAAACGGAACGGGTGCGAGGATCGCTGATCCCAGGGTCAAGGCTGCGGAAAGACGATAGCGCCACTCCCGTAGCATGACGATTGCGAATTAGAACGACTGTCCGAGCTCGACACCGTCCCGGACCGAATTGATCCCGAGGCGAATGAACTGGAGGGTCTTTGCCAGATCCACGGTCGTCGTATTGCCCACGAAGATCACGTCGTGGTGCTGCAATTCGATGTTCTGAGCCAGAAAGAAGCCCGACGGATCACGCAGATTGATCGCGTAGACCGTTGGAATGACTTTGCCCTCCGGGGGCAAATCCATCCCGTATCGCTCCAGGTTCTGACGCGGCTCGACGCGGTAAATAAAAACCGCTCCCGGCTCGGCACGCTCGTCCAGCAGGCCGCCGGCCTTGCCCATCGCATAGGCGAGGGTCACGCGTTCGCTGTCAAAAAAGAAGACGCCATTCTGCCCCGAGGCACCCAGAGCCACAAAATGCCGCTGCTCGCGCGAGACAAAAACCGTATCCCCCGGGCGCAGGAGGATGTTGTTGGCAGGCTGACGGACCAGTTCGGCCAAGCCTATCTGAGCCTTGCGGCCAGCGCGCTGCAGGGCAATGATCGTTTCATAGGCGGGGTATTTCGGACCTCCGGCGCGGGCCAGCGCGTCAAGCACGCGATCTCCCTGCGGATTGAGCGAGAACCGCGTGGGAGCGTTGACTTCACCGAGGACGCTCGCCTGCGCCGAGCGCTGCTCGCGAACGGTCAGCACGACGCGGGGCTCGATCGCGCGACGCTGCAGAAGTTGCTGAACCTCGTTCTCGACCATGCGCGGGGTGCGGCCGGAAACCATAATTTCGCCCGCATAGGGCACGTTAATCTTGCCTTCGCGATCAATGGTCTGCGGCGGCAATTCAACGAAGTTCCCCGGACGGGCGCCCGCAACCTGCGATGGCGTGAAGAGACCGCCCGGTGCGGATTCAAAAATCGTCAGGGAAATCACGTCGCCAGGGCCGAGGATCAGCCCGAAAGGCGTCGGGTTCCGATCATTCAGCGTGCCCGAAAAGGCGGATGGTACAACCGTGCGGATCTTCGAGAGAATATCGCTGTTCACATTCACAACGACGTAGCTCAGGGCAGAGCCCTGCGCAGAGCCATCGGAAACCTTTCCGCCTTGCGCCACCGCGCCCGTAACAATCGCGTTCGACGCGGGCCCATGTGAAGGCATCGCCGCACAGCCCGCGCAGGTCAAGACAATCAAAAAAGAAAAAATTTTGTTAACCAAGCGCCTACTCCCCGCAAATCCCCATCCGACTTGAGCGCGAGCTCAGCACCGGTTGCAATGCCATGCTTTGACAATCGACGGAAGCGCCGTAGGCGTGATTTCCACCATTGACCAGCATTTGAAGCAAATGCGTGTGAGGAGTGTTGTAATTATGCCACCAGTTTGCTACGGAAACGCCTCCTCGTGTTCCAGTTTCGGACACAGAAATCACTGATGATGACAGTTTAAAGAATCAGGCCGTTCCGAGTATGATTGTAAGAAAGGCCGAAATTGAGATAGACTATATTACCAATTGAAGCTTCAACGGGTGGTGAAACATCCCGAGGTGAGGAGCGATCATGATACTCGGGACGCGATGCCTGCAGGCCGCGTTGCGCGCTGCCTTTGCAAGCGCGGTTCTCTCGCTGTTCGCGGGAGAAGGAGTGGCCCAGCAGGGCACGCCGCAAAAACGTTCGAAAGATCCCACCTTCGGCAGCGGCGTCTTCCAGCCAAACTGGTCGACCCAGCGCCCCTTCGATGCCAATAAGGCAGCCCGCCCGTACCGGGATCCGTCTCGGCTTGATCGCGGGCGCGATCCGGATTACTGCGCGCCACCGCGTCGCCGCGACTCGCGGGGCGATTGCCGCTAAAGGGCTTGCGCATTCAGGCCGCGACGGGGTGTCCCACAGGCTCCGGTCCCCTTAGAGCGCAAACCGATCTGATTGAATCAGATCTGGCGCTCTCTCTTCTTGTTTTCGCATCCGCTTTTTCCGCCAACCGGTATCCACTTGGCGGGCGGATGCTCTAGACGCATCTCCTCGAGATAGCCCTCGATGGCTTTGTCCCAAGTGAGGAAGCGGCTGACGTCGACGACGAAATCCTGCGGTTGATCAAGGGCTTTCAGAATGAGAGCGCCAAGCTCATCGGGGTCGGTCGGCTGGAAATAATGATGGTCCGGCAGCATGAAATCCCGGTTGGCCTCATTGTCGGAAAGGATCACGGCGATCCCTTCCTGAATGGCCTCCAGCACGGCATTCGACATGCCCTCATGCAGCGAGCAGTTGACGTAGAGGCTGGCGCCCCTCAGGCGCTCCAGAACTTCCTGGCGGGAGAGGCGTCCGGCCAGTCTCGCCCTGCCACCGGCCTCGCGGCATTGCTCCGCGAGGGCCGTGGCTCCTGGCGAAAGATCGGCGCCACCGATGATCATGACATCCGGCGCATGGTCGCCGAGGCGTTTCACAGCCTCGATCAGCACGCCATAATTCTTCTGTGCCGTCACACGACCGATGGCGAGGACCTTGCCATCCCGGCTTCTGATGTCCGGGGCGGGGCCCTTCTTCTCAAGCCCGTTCGGCAGCAGGCGGGACGCAATCCCGCGCGCCTCAAGATGGGCGACCAGGCTCGGAGCCACCGCCATGACGCGGTCGGCATGGCGCATCATGCTTTCCGAAAAACGCATGATCCAGCGCATGGGGCGGCTCCATTTCGGCAGCACGTAGTCGATCGAACCCGTTCGGACATAGATCTGGGAGCGCCTCCACAACATCAGGCGCATGAAGGGCACGAGGATCGCGAAATTCATGCCGAGGATGAAGATACGATCATAGCGTCGCGCAGCATGAAGCCACAGCGCATAAAGCAGATAGAAGGCCTTGTCCGTGCGGAAAAAGCGCGAACGCGGCACCTGCACCACCACCACGTTCGGCGGAAGCGGACGGCTGGCCGCGACAAGGCACAAAGCGTCGATGCGGGTGGAGGGCGCGGCACGCGGAACGAATTCCTCGGCGAATTTCTCGACTCCGCCCTCGTGGCCGACAATGCTGCGCGGGCCGATGATCAGCAACCGCGGAAGGGAGTCAGCGGCCATGTCCGAGAACTCTCCGTAGATTGCGAAGCCAGCCCGGTATCATCAGAAGCCGAGCGTAGCCGAGGATGGTGCCCCAGGGCTTTCCATCCGTATAAGCGTGGTGCACGAGCCGTGCCGCGAACGAGAACATGATTTGCCGACGCCGCCGCGCGACAGTGGTGGATTGAGGATGATAAAGCCGTGTAACGAGCGGCTCGGGGATGGCCCCGAAGCGCAAGCCCGCGCGGATGGAAGCGAGATAGAGCGCGTAATCCTGCGCGAAAAGGAAGGTGGGATCGTAGAATTCGATTTCGGCCAGCCGCGTCTTGCGGAAGGCGAGGGTGGAATGCACGATGAAGTTCTGTTCCAGCAGCCGTGCCTTGATGGCGTCCTCTTCGGTCGGCCCCTCGATCCGCCATTCCCTGCCCGAGGCCATTTCCCGCCCGATGGCGAAGCCAAAGACGATATCCGCGTCGGGATGCGCCTCGAAATAGGCGAGGGTCTTGGCCAGACGATCCGAGACTGGTGGATCATCGTCATCGTTGCGCACGATGATTTCACCGCGCGCCGCAGCAATCGCGCGGTTCAGCGTGCGCGGCAGGCCGAGGTTCCGGCTGTTCCGAACCAGCACGAAACGCGGATCGGAGGCAAAGCGCGCCTCCAGCTCCGAGCAATCAAGATCAGGCCTGTCGACCGCCACGATCACCTCGGCCGGGATGGGCTCGGCCAGGAAGGACGCGACGATCTCACCAAGATGCTCGTTCCCGGTCGTGGGAATGACAACACTGAGACGGATGGGAGATGGGGTCACGCCGCCTCGCTTTCCGGCCTGCGCATCAGCAGGATGGCGAGCGTCACCGCGTGGCGCACAAAGTAATGGGCTGCAAACATGGCAAGAGCGATATCCACGGGAAACAGGGTCGCAAGCGCGAAAATCAGCAGGCAGGCGCCGCTGGCCCACAAGCCTGCATGCAGAAGCCGGCTCGATCGCGCCTTCCTGTTGATCGCGAAGGCTTGCGAATAGACCGCATCGGCCATGGCGACCCCGTAGGACAGGAAGATGATGACGGTCACGACTTCCGTGCCCTTGAAGCGGTTGAGCGCCGGCACGTTCTGCACGGCCAGATAGAACAATGCGGCGCAAACCATGCCAAATGCCGTGAAGAAAAGCCCGACCGACAGCACGATCCTGCCCGAGGGAAGGTGCTCCACGAACCGGCGATAGAACACGTAGATCGCAGGTTTCAGCGTGTTGTAGATGAAGCGACCCGTGGAGAACCCGAGAGTGTAGAGGCCGAGGGCATCCAGCCCGAACAGGGCGCCGATGATCAGTTTATCGATGTGTTCCAGCGAGTTGGGCAGCGCGTTCGCGACGCTGATGGTCATGCTTTCGCGCGCGCCGGGCCGCCGCATGGCAGAGAAGGGCCCGAAGGAAACGCCGGAGAAATCAAGCCGCGAATAGACCACCATCGCGAAGAACAGCGCGTGGAAAGCCGTCATGACGCCCAGTTGGACGAGCGTCGTGGTGAGCACGGAAGTGCCCATGGCGAGCAGAGCCACGAAGGCCAGGAAAGCCACGGAGTATTTCGCGAAAGCGAAAAGAAAGAAACGCAGGAACTCCTGCCGAGCCTGCAGCAGCGGCGCGTAGAAATCGAAAACGCCGTAATGGAAAGCGGCAAACACCACGATGGCGATCGTGGTGGGGGTCAGATTGGCGGATGGCCATTCCATCCAGAACCAGAGCGCGCCGACGAACCCGGCCAGCACAAAACAGAGGCCCGAAAGATAGACGCGGCCGACGAAGAGTTCGGCCATCCCATGCGAATCATTCTCGGCGACCGCGCGCACGAAAACCTTCGAACTGTCGAGGAAGGTCAGGATCGCCGCCAGAGAAAAAATCGCAAGAACGAGCCTGTAGAGGCCCGCATCGGCCGTTTTTCCGCTATAGACCAGCAACAGGATGATCGCGTAGTTGACGAGCCCCGGGAGCGACGAGGCGAGAATGGACAGCGGGCCACGCAAGAGCAGGTCTTTGAAATGATTTCGCATCGCTGCTCTTCAAACCGGTCGTTACTCGCGCAATGCCCGCGATCGCCAAGGCGACAGCAGGTCCGGCTCCAGACGGGTCAGGACGATAGGACGCCAGGCCAATCTTGGCGAAATTCCGGCTTGCCGGCGCCGCATGGTCATTGCAGCCAGGATTTCGATACGTTCCGCAAGCGGAGGCGCCTTGTTTTACCTTTCACAGCATGATGTGCATTGCAAGGTTCGCACGCAAAGGGGAGCCATGAAAAAATCCGGATGGTTATCGCCCCTGAATTCTGTGCAACCGGATGTGCTTTCCGGTGGGTGGTTGCTGGTTGCCGCATTGCTCTGCTTCAGCGTGACTGCCGCAAGCGCAGAAATTCGATCGGCCGGAGGGCTGGTGAACGGCGCGAAAATCATCCCGGTCACCAATCTTGACGATTCCGGTCCCGGCTCGCTGCGCGCCGCCCTGGAGGCGCGGGGGCCGCGCATCGTGGTATTCGAGGTGGCGGGGTTGATCCGCCTTCAATCGAACCTCACGCTGATCGAACCGCAGGTGACCATCGCAGGCGAAACGGCTCCGGCGCCAGGCATTGTCCTCACGAGGGGCAGCTTCAACATCCGCACGAAGGACGCGATCATCAGCCATATCGCCGTCTATCCCGGCAGCACCGATGATCTGGCGGTGGGTGAAAATCGCGATGCCATGTCCTTCAACGGCTCTGATGCGCCGGGCAAGCATCGGCAGCAGAACATCGTTCTGCGGAATGTAAGCCTCGGCTGGGGTGTCGATGAAAACCTGGGCATCCAGGGGCTGACGAGCGACATCCTGATCGAGCGCGCGCTCATCGCGCAGCCGCTCTACAGGGGCGGCCACCCCAAGGGCAGGCGGGCCATGAACCTGCTGCTCGGCAATCCCGTCGGCCGGGTGGTCATCGCGGGTTCCGTCCTGGCCTCGGCCAACCAGCGCAGCGCGCGTTTCACCCAGGGCAACCGGGTAAGCTTCGTCAACAACCTGATTTATGGGCCCGGCCGCGTGGCGACCCACCTTGATTCCAGCCAGGCAATCCTCAACCCCGGCGCGATCGATATCATCGGGAATGTCTATGTCCCCAATGCGGATACCGCGTGCAAGGGGTCGTTCATCCGCATCGATCCCGCCTTTTTCAATCGGCAGCCGCTGACCTCCGTCTACATTCAAGACAACATGTCGATCGGCCCCCGCGCCAATTGCCTGCAAGGGGTTGATCGCGGTGAGGCCGGCCTCACCGCCTCTCCCGCTCATCGGCTGACGGATTGGAGCATTCTTCCCGCGACAGCCGTCTATCCGGAGATCCTTCGGCAGGTCGGATCGCATCCGGCCGCACGAAACCCTGTCGATCGACGCGTGATCGCGGGCATCCGCGACAACAGCCTGCGCATCATCGATCGCGAGAGCGATGTCGGCGGCATGCCCGATATCGCGCCGGTCCGACATGTCCTGCGTCTCCCGGTCAGCTCCGCATCGCTCGGCGATGAAAGCGCGGTCAGCCGTATGAAGGCCTATCTTTGCGAGCGGCACCGGCTGGTGACGGGCGGCTTGCCCTGTTCACCGTGAAAATCGGCTTCAGAGCCCGATGGCGCGGCGCATCTCGCTGTTTTCGCGGGTGGCGTAGGTGTCGAGCGAGTGCCGGGCGAGGATGCGCGCCCGGGCCGCAGCCGAAATCGCGGGATGCGACGCCTGATCAGCCATCGCCCGGCGGATGGCTTCCGCGAGGTCTTCGGCGGCCACGCTCCTCGCAAGATATCCGGTGCGCTGATCCTCGACCAGTTCGACAATGCCGGGAATCGGCGACCCGATGGCGACCATGCCGGCTGACATCGCCTCGATCAGCACTTTCGGCAGGCCCTCATGCAGGCTGCCCAGCAGAAACAGGCGATGCTGCCGGAACAGGGCGCTGATCTCCATGTTCTGCATGCGCGGGATGATGGTGACGCGGGCACCCGTGCGCTGGATGATGGCCTCTACCGCCGGGCGTTCCGAGCCATCGCCGACCATGATCAGCGCCATGCCGGTCTGTGCGACAGCCTCGGCAATCGCGCGCACATTCTTCTGTGGCTCAAGGCGCCCCACGAAGACGAGCGTGCCGGGTTCGGGGACATGATCCGGATCGGGCGCGAAGAGTTCGGTATCGACATAGGTTGGCGCGACAAAAACCTTGCCCTTGCGCCAGAGGATCAGCCGTGAAATCTCCGCCTTCGCGCTTTCGGTCGTCACGGAAACAAGCCGTGCCCCGTTGAACAGCACGGCTTCGATGAGCAGCGCCACGGTGCCGCGCAGGGCCTGCCGGTTCTTGAAGAGGCGCCGCGAGAGAAGGTAGCCGCAGCGGGCAAAGAGCGGAACGCCGAAGAGCCGCAGGATCAGCGCCGGCCAGCTTCCGCTGATCTGGTTGGTCTTGGACAGGGATACGCCGCTCCGCGAAAGCTTCCACAAGAGCCCGAGATTGAGCGAATGCAGCAGGCCAGAGAGATTGCCGGTCGCTTTCGTGCGGGGCGTCACCAGCCGGAAACGCGCCCGGATATCCGGGCGGCAATCCACCAGTGCCAATGCCTCATGATCGGCGGGGTCGTAGCTGAAGATCACGACCTCATCGCAATATCCGCGTTCGAGATGCCGCACATAGATCTGGATTTCCCGCGAAAGGATGCCTTCCCGGTGCCATTTGGTCAGGGAAGCCTTGAAGGACAGGAACAGAGCGAGGCGCATGCGGGAGACCAGAACTGGATCGGTTGGCTTCGGTTGGCCGGCACTCTAGCCAGCTTTACCCGCATGACCAGCCCGCTCATGGTTGAGCACTTTGCGCCGGTTCCGATGGCTCGCGTCATGCCCGATTGGTGGAAGAAGAGGCCACTTGTTCCGGAGGATTTCGACAAAAGAAAAGCCCCGCCCGGCTCTCCGCCTCCATCGCTGGAAATGTCGATGACGGCGAAGCATTGTTACGCGCTGCGGGAGTTGTTCCGGCGAACGATTGTGCTACCTCGTAATGAATCTACGGCCTAGGTACCTGTAAGGTTATCGACTGGTATGGCAACAACAAGGGTAAAAGTGCTCCGCCAGCCACTCCCAGTTTTGCGGGTTCGAGCTATGCTGGTAGCCACGTCAACCAATACTACAGCACCAATATTAACGACATTCGTGAAATGGGCACAGGCAATCGGGATGCGGTCCTGGATGCGGTGAAAAATAATGTCACGGACTTTATTCAGCAGCCTTATAGCTACACTCCTCTCGCGCCAACCGAGGCGCAACGCGCGGTGGCCGAGGCCGAAGGGCAATCGCCTCTTCATCTGCGCCCGGACCTCGCTCTGCGGCCTTGTTGTCAATTCACGCGGTGCGACGTGAGGGCCGTGGCGGCTTGCTCGCCAAGAGCTACCTTTCGAGGCCGCAGCGGCGTCTTTCCAGCGCCGAGACGACATGAAAGCCGAGCCTGCGGAACGGTTCCGGCGCGATGCGGTTCGCGCTGCCATAGGCGCTGGTGACATCCGCCTGCGGGTCGCCAGTGATCATCATCTCGGCGAGCCTCTTGCCGAGGATCGTGCCCTTCACCACGCCAGAGCCGTTGCAGCCGGCCGAGCCATAGAGGTTCTCGTCCAGCTTCCCCCAGCGCGGCGAACCGTTCATCGTCAGCGCGGTGGTGCCACCCCAGACATGTTCGAGCGCCACGTGCTTCAGCGCGAGGAAGCGGCGGTGGAAACTGTCCGTCAGCCTGCGGCGAACTTCCTCGCGCCCTACTGGCTTCTCGTAGGAATAGAGCGAGCGGACGAGAAAGCGGTCCTTCTCCACCCGCCGAAGGGTGGAGCCGAGGCGATGCGCCGGCAACAACCCCCAGGCCGGTTCGCCGAGCTTCGCGGCATCGGCTTCCGACATCGCCTCGGTGATCCCCGCAAAGGTGTAGATGGTCACGATCCCATCGCGCCAATAGCCGAAATGCTTGATGGCCGGGTTGGTCGCGAGGATGACGGTTTCGGCTGTGATCGTCGCTTCAGGCGTTTTCAGCATCCAGAGCCTGCCGCGTTCAAGGCTCATCACGGTGGAATTCTCGAAGAGCCGCACATTGCCTGGCAGGCTGTCGGCGAGGCCGCGCACGAGTTTCGCAGGCTGGAGCAGGTAGCCCTCGGCGGTGCGGATGCCGCAGCGATAGTAGCCACTGCCGGTGACGGCCTCCATGCCCTTGGCATCAAGCGCCACGTGCTCGAAGCCATGAGCTGCGGCGCCCGCGATCATGCTCCGCACCTTCTTGGCCCCCAGTTCCGTCGCTGCGCCGGTGATGCGTCCGACCCGTTCCAGATCGCAATCAAAGCCGTGGGTTTCCATCGCCGAGAGAAGCGTCGCGAAGCCCTCGGCCGTCAGTGCATTCACCCGCTCGGCGCGATCCATCTGCGCGAGCGAGAGCCCGATCTTGCTGTCGCGCGGATTGGCGAAACCGGAATTTCGTCCCGAGGAGCCTTCGCCCACCTCCGTGCCTTCGAGCACGATGATCTCCGCCTCCGGCGCGAGTTCCGCGAGGTGGCGCGCGGCGGCCAAACCCGTGTAGCCCGCGCCGACCACAACATGGCGCGCCGAGAGCGTGCCGCGCGCCGCCGGCTTCGGCGAGCGGGGCGGCAGCATGCGGTTCCAGCCGCAGGGCTCGTGGTGGATGGGAAGAGGAGAGCGGGGCATCGGGCGGGGCATATCCATGGCGGGCCGTCACTCGATCACATTCGGGACCGGCTGAAAACTGCCGTTTCCCTGAATGAACCGATCACAACTTTTGACATGACGTCGGCAAATCGTTTGATAGCCTCATGCGGCCTGGGGGAATCTGGCGGGAGGGGACGTGCCGATCTCGATGGAAGCCTTTGCGCCCTCGCCTTCGTTGCCGGAGGCGGTGGAAGTTGCGATCATTGGCGGGGGAATCATCGGCATCACCGCCGCGCTGGAACTCGCCGAGCGGGGCATTTCCGTCGCCGTCTGCGAAAAGGGTGGTGTCGGGCACGAGCAATCCGGCCGCAACTGGGGCTGGGTGCGCGTAATGGGGCGCGACCCCGGTGAAATTCCCATGGCGCTCGAATCCCAGCGCCTCTGGGAAGCCATGGAGAGACGCATCGGCGCGGATGTCGGCTTCAGGCGTTCGGGTATCGTCTACCTTGCGGATACCGAAGCGGGAATGGCAAAGCACGAGGAATGGCTGGGCCATGCCGCGCCCTACCAGCTCGGCACCCGTTTGCTGCGCGGCGCGGAGCTTGCGAGCGTTGTGCCGGGCATGAAGCGTGCCTTCGCGGGCGGGATTTACACGCCGCTGGATGCGCGCGCCGAACCCTTCCGCGCCGTGCCGGCGATTGCGAAGCGCGTGGTGGAACTTGGCGGGCATGTGCTCACGGGCTGCGCCGTGCGCGGGCTCGATATCGAGGGCGGGCGCGTCGCGGGCGTCATCACGGAGAAGGGCCGCATCCGCTGCCAGCGCGCGGTGCTCGCGGGCGGGGCGTGGAGCCGGCTT
The DNA here is from genome assembly GCF_046092605.1 of Rhabdaerophilum sp. Classification (NCBI taxonomy): domain Bacteria; kingdom Pseudomonadati; phylum Pseudomonadota; class Alphaproteobacteria; order Hyphomicrobiales; family Rhabdaerophilaceae; genus Rhabdaerophilum; species Rhabdaerophilum sp. Next base: position 17,498 of record NZ_JBJTDY010000021.1, read on the forward strand.
TTCCTTGGCAATCTCGGGATTGATTTCCCGCAGCTCAAGGTGCGCGGCTCGGTGATGCGCACGAAGCCGATGAGCGGCACGCCGGAATTCGCCGTCGGCACGAGCGATTTCGCCTTCCGCAAGCGCGCGGATGGCGGCTATTCCATCGCGCATCGCGGGGCGAGCGTGGCCGAGATCGTGCCCGACAGTTTCCGTCTTTTCGGCGATTTTGTCCCCGCGCTCGTCCGGCAGCGGCACGAAGTGCGCCTGCGGGCGCGCCGCCAGGTCCTCGATGAGTGGAACACGCCGCGCCGCTGGTCGCTGGACGAGAAAACGCCATTCGAGGCCGTGCGCGTGCTCGATCCCGCGCCGGACCAGCACATTCTCGACGAGGCGAAGCGCAATCTCGTCGCGGCTTTCCCGGCTTTCGCAGGCGCGGAGATTGCCGCGAGCTGGGCCGGCTTCATGGATGCCACGCCCGATGCCGTGCCGGTGATCGGCGAGGTGCCGCGCCTGCCGGGCTTCATCATTGCCACGGGCTTTTCCGGCCACGGCTTCGGCATCGGTCCGGGTGCAGGCCGGGCGGTGGCGGCACTGGCGACGGGTGCCGCACCGGGCTTCGACATGCGGCCCTTCCGGCTCGACCGGTTCGCCCGCCTCCAGCGCACAACCCATTGACGCGATGGAAACGGGCCACCCCATGAAAGAGACCGCCCCATGACAGAGATCCCGGCATGACGAGGATCGCAATTGTGGGTGGGGGGATCACAGGGCTGGCGACGGCCCATGCCCTTGCCGCGCGCGGCGCTTCGGTCTCGCTGTTCGAGGCACGGCGGCTCGGCGCGATGGCCTCGACCTGGACGCTCGGCGGCGTGCGCCAATCCGGTCGCGACCCCGCCGAATTGCCGCTGGCGCGCGCAGCGATCGAACGCTGGTCGCGGCTGGATGATGTGCTCGGCGCACCGACCGGCTATCGTCGCAAGGGCAACCTGCGCCTTGCGCGCACCGAGGCCGAGGTCGAGGGCATCCGCGCGATGGTCGTTGCGCAGCGCGCGAGGGGTCTCTCGCTGGAATTTCTGGAGAGCCGCGCGGATATCCGTGCCATCGCACCCGCCATGGGCGAGGCCGTGCTGGCCGCGAGCTTCTGCCCGAGCGATGGTCATGCCGATCCCGAGATGACGATCGCCGCCTATGCAACCGCGCTGAGCCGCGCGGGTGTGACGATCGGGGAGGGCGCGCCGGTCCAGCGGCTCGTCACGGCGAAGGGGCGCGTGACGGGCGTCCAAACAGTGGCGGGTATCGTGGAGGCCGATGCGGTGGTGCTCGCGGCGGGAATTCATGCGCCGGCCCTGCTCGCGCCGCTCGGGATTGATCTGCCGATGGCGGCGAAGCGCGTCTGCGTGCTGCGGACGGTGGCGGCAGCGCCGGCCTTCGAGCAGGTTTTCGGTGTCGCGAATGCGGATTGCGCCGGCCGGCAGGAGATCGGTGGCGCGTTCCGGATCACCACGGGCATCGGCGATTGGCCGGGCGACCCCGCGCGCTGGACCGAGGATGCCCTGCGCCCGCCGCTTTCGACAATCACGGAACTGATCGACCGCACCGTGCCCCTGCTGCCATTGCTGGCAGGGCTCGGCCTCGAAAGATGCTGGGGCGGGCTCATCGATCTTACGCCCGATGCACTGCCGGTGCTCGATGCGCCGCCGGAATGGCCGGGCCTTGTCATCGGCGCGGGCTTTTCCGGCCATGGATTCGGCATCGGGCCGGTGAGCGGGGAGATCCTCGCCGCGCTGGCCTTGCGGGAGGCGACACCCTTCGCGCTCGAACCCTTCCGCCTTGCGCGCTTCGCCAGCCTTTCGGAGCAGGCGCCCCTGACCTTGCACGGATGAAAGCCATGCCGCACCCCGCCGGACGTGTCATTCTGGTTTCCGGTGCGAGCCGCGGCATCGGCCGCGCCATTGCTGAAGAACTCCATGCGCAGGGCTATTCGCTGAGCCTTGGCGTGCGGGACCCTGCGAAGCTCGCGGGCGAACTCGCGGGCCGGGATCAGATGCGGCTCCACTTCGCGCGCTTCATTGCAGAGGACTGGGCGACGCACAGGAGCTGGATCGACGCGGCGGCGGCGCGCTTCGGGCGGATCGACGGGCTCGTGAACAATGCCGGCACGCATTCGAAAATGACGCTCCGCGCGCCGGACGAGGCGGAGCTGGATCGCGTCTGGGCCATCAACTGCAAGGCGCCGCTCAACCTCATCCATTGCGCATTGCCGCATCTGGAGGCGGGTGGAGCCGGGCGGATCGTCAACATCGCCTCGCTCTCGGGCAAGCGCGTGCGCAACGACATGGTGGCCTACAACATGTCGAAATTCGCGCTCATCGCGCTCAACCACGCGGCGCGGCGCATCGGCTGGGAAAAAGGCGTGCGCGCCACCGCGATCTGCCCGTCTTTCGTGTCCACCGACATGTCGATCGGCGCGACCTTCCCCTTCGACGAGATGACGACCCCGCAGGAGATCGCGCGGCTCGCGGCCACGGCCATCAGCCTGCCGAACAATGCGGTCATCGCGGAAATGCTTGTGAACTGCCGGCTTGAGGATACGCTGTAACCCAAGGGCGGCGCGAGACTGCCAGGAACAAGGAGAGACAGGATGAGGAAATCATGGCTTCTGGGGAGCGCGGTCGCGGCTCTCCTGTGCGCGGGGCCCGCGCTGGCGCAGAAAACCACGCTGGTCGTCGGCATGCAGACGCAGGATGCGGGCGTGCTCGATCCGCATCTCAATTCCGGCACGCCCGGCAAGGCGCTGATGAACTGGATGTTCAACGGCCTGGTGCGCATCAAGCCGGGTCAGGCCTCGCCGGACCATATCGAGCCGGATATCGCCGAGAGCTGGACCTCCTCGCCCGATGGAAAAGAATGGACCTTCAAGCTGCGCCAGGGCGTGCAATGCCACCATGATGGCGGCGAATTCACCTCGGAGGATGCGGTCTATTCACTGAACCGCGCCGCCACCAAGGACACGTCCACCTTCTCCTCGGATTACGCCGCCTTCGACAAGGTGGAGGCGGTGGACAAATACACGGTCAAGATCACGCTGAAAAACGCCATTCCGAGCCTGCTGGGGCAGGTGATGAACTACCATGGCGGCAACATGATCTGCAAAAAGGCCGCGGAAGCCCTGGGCAAGGATGGCTTCGGCAAGAAGCCGGCCGGCACCGGCCCCTTCATGTTCGCGGAATACGTGCCGCAGCAATATGTGAAGCTCGTGGCGAACCCGAAATACTTCCGCGGCGAGCCGAAGCTGAAGGAGATCATCTATCGCTTCATCCCGTCCGATGCCGCGCGTGACCTCGCGCTGCAGGCCGGCGAGATCGACCTGATGATCGGCCGGCAGGAGCAGGCCTGGGTGGATCGTGTCAGCCGCACCCCTGGATTGAAGGTGATCACCTTCGGACCGGCGGAGATGTCGGTGATTCATCTCAACATGATGCAGCCACCGCTCGACAATCTGAAGGTGCGCCAGGCCGTGGCGCATGCCATCGATCGCGCGGGCATCCATCGTTTCCGCGGCGTTTCGATCTCCCGGCCGGCGGTGTCTGTGGTGCCCTCGGGCTATTTCGGCACGCATGAAACGGCGCCGCTGCTGCCGCATGACATCAACAAGGCGAAGGCGCTTCTCACCGAAGCCGGCTTCCCCAACGGCATCACGCTGAAGGCGATCCACACCACCCTGCCGGGCATGATGAGCTTCATGGAGGCAACCCAGGCCCAGCTGAAGCGCGCGGGCATCAATCTCGACATCACTCCGGTGGAGCACCCGACCTTCCACCAGCAGATCCGGCAGGATCTTTCGCAGGTCGTGCATTTCCAGGCGGCGCGCTTCCCGATCGCGGATGTCTATCTCACGCAGTTCTTCCATTCGCGCTCGATCGTGAAAACGCCGACGGCCGTGACGAACTTCTCGCATTGCAGGGTCGCGGATGCGGAAATCGATGCCGCCCGCACTGAGCAGGACCAGGCGAAGCAGGTTGCCCTCTGGAAGGCTGCGCAGGAGAAGATCATCGCCGAGGTCTGCGCCGTTCCGGTGAACGAGATGCTGATGAACTGGGCGCATCGCGACAATCTCGAACTCGGCTATGAACTGAAGGGCTCGCTCAACCTCGGTCCGCCGATCACCGAGAACACGCGCTTCACGCGGTGATGCATATCCGGGCGGGCCAAGCGGCCCGCGCTTTCTTTCCCGGGGGTTCAGGGCCGGAATGGGCGCCTTTCTCGTCAAGCGTTTGATGTTTGCGGTTGTCACGCTGTTTGCCGTGCTGACGCTGGTCTTCATCGTCATCCGCATCGTGCCGGGTGATCCGGCTCTGGTCATCCTCGGCGATCAGGCGGATGCCGCCGCGATCGCCGCCCTGCAGAAGCGCCTGGGGATCGACCGGCCGCTCTTCGAGCAATATCTCTCCTTCCTCGCCGGTGCCGTGCGCGGTGACTGGGGCACGTCGCTGGTCACCGGCCGGCCGGTTCTGGTCGAGGTGATGGCGGTTCTGCCCTGGACGCTTGAACTCACGGCGGTGTCGCTGGTTCTCGGCGCGGCCATCGGCGTGCCGCTCGGGGCATGGGCGGCGATCAACCGCAATCGCATGCCCGATTATTTCACCCGCATTCTTTCGCTGATCGGGCTTTCGTTTCCGCCCTTCGTGTCCGCGATCCTGCTGCTGATCGGCTTCGCGCTGGCGCTGCGCTGGTTCCCGGTCATCAGTTCCAATCGTGGCACGCCATGGGAATGGTTCCAGTCCATCGCGCTGCCGGCGATCAATCTCGGGCTGATCATGGCGGCCTACATCACGCGTGTGACGCGTTCGGCCATGCTGGAGGTGATGCAGGAGGATTACGTCCGCACCGCCCGCGCCAAGGGCGTTCCATGGCGGGTGATCGTGTGGCGACACGCCCTGCGCAACGCGCTGATCCCGGTGGTGACGATCGTCGGGCTCTATCTCTCGATCCTCATCGGCAATTCGGTGCTGACGGAGATCGTCTTCAACCGCCCCGGCCTCGGAAAGCTGATCATCGGGGCCTTGAGCCAGCGCGATTACATGATGCTGCAGGGCATGATGGTGATCTACACGCTGATCGTGGTGGTGGTGAACATGCTGACGGACATCGTTTATGCGATCGTCGATCCAAGGGTGAAGCTCGCATGAGCAACTCGATCCACGACGCCCCCGCCGCAGCACCCAGCCGCTATCGCTGGCTTGCGACAACCATCCGCGCTTTCAACGCCAACAAGACCTCGTGGCTCGGCCTCGTGGTGTTCGTGGTCGTCGTTCTGCTTGCGATCCTCGCGCCCTGGATCTCACCGCATGATCCGGTGGAACAGGATGTCTTCTCGAAGCTGAAGCCGCCCTTCGACACTTACTATCTCGGCACGGATTATTTCGGCCGCGATATCCTCTCGCGGGTGCTTTATGGCGCGCGCATCTCGCTGGTGATCGGCATCGCCTCCACGGGGATAGCACTGGTCATCGGCTCGGCCATCGGCATCATCGCCGGCTGGTATGGTGGGCGGCTCGACATCATCGTGATGCAGACGATGGACATGCTGCTCGCATTCCCCTCGTTGATCCTCGGGCTCATCCTCGTGGCGATGCTCGGCCCGTCGGTGACGAATATCGTGATCGCGATCGCCATCACCTCCATCCCCTCCTTCGCGCGCATCGCCCGCGCCCCGACCATCGCCATCAAGGAGCGCGAATTCATTGATGCCGGGCGTTCGCTGGGCTTCTCCGATGCGCGGCTGATGCTCCGGCATGTCCTGCCGAACATCTTCCCGGAAATCCTCGTGATGGGCTCGCTCTGGCTCGCCAGCGCCATCCGCACGGAGGCATCGCTGGCCTTTGTCGGTCTCGGCGTGAAGCCGCCGATTCCCACCTGGGGCGGAATGATCCGCGAGGGCTTCGAGAACATCCTCGACAGCTACTGGCTCGTGCTCGCGCCGAGCATCGCGATCCTTGTCGTGGTCTTCGCGCTGAACATCCTGGGCGACGGCCTGCGCGACGCCATCGACCCCAAGCTGAAGGGCGAGCGATGAGCACGCCCCTTCTCTCGGTCGAGAACCTGCGCACCTCCTTCCGCGTGGGGCGCGAATGGCGCGACGCGGTGGATGATGTGAGCTTCGCCGTCAGCGCGGGCGAGACGCTCGCCATCGTGGGCGAAAGCGGCTCGGGCAAGAGCGTCACCGCGCTCTCGATCATGCGGTTGATCTCGCCCATCAATGGCCGGATTTCCGGCTCGATCCGCCTCGAGGGGCGCGACCTGCTCGCGCTGCCCGAGGAGGAGATGCGCGCCGTGCGCGGTAATGCGATCTCCATGATCTTCCAGGAGCCGATGACAAGCCTGAACCCGGTTCTCACGGTTGGCAAACAGATCTGCGAAGCGTTGCAATATCACCGCGCGATGGATTCATCCGCCGCAAAGGCCGAGGCGATCCGCATTCTCGATCGCGTGCGCATTCCTGCCGCCGCCCAGCGCTTCGGGGAATATCCGCATCGGCTCTCGGGGGGCATGCGCCAGCGCGTGATGATCGCCATGGCCTTGGCCTGCCGGCCGAAAATCCTGATCGCGGATGAACCTACAACCGCGCTCGATGTCACCATCCAGGCGCAGATCCTTGATCTTATCAAGGCCCTGCAGGATGAGGAGGGCATGGCCGTCATCTTCATCACGCATGACATGGCGGTGGTGGCCGAGATCGCCGATCGCGTCGCGGTGATGTGGAAGGGCAAGAAGCACGAGGATCGCCCGGCGGCGGAACTCTTCGCGAGCCCGCGCCATGGCTATACCAAGGCCTTGCTGGCCGCTGTGCCGAAGCTCGGCGAGATGGATGCCCATCCCCGCCCCCTGCGCTTCGCCGTGATCGACCCGAATACCGGCGATACCCGCGTGCCGCCGGAATTGGCAGCCGATACCGTGAGTGCCGAGCCTGCGCCACTCCTCGAAGTGAAGGGCCTGACCACGCGCTTTCCCATCCGCAAGGGTGTGTTCGGCCGGCTCGCGGGCCGTGTCCATGCGGTGGAGAATGTCTCGTTCCAGCTGAGGAAGGGCGAGACATTGGCGCTGGTGGGCGAATCCGGTTGCGGGAAATCCACCACGGGGCGCTCGATCCTGCGGCTGGTGGAACCCACGGGGGGCGTGGTGCGCTTCGCCGGCGAGAATGTGAGCGCGCTGGATCGCTCCGGCCTGCAGGTGATGCGCCGACGAATGCAGATGATCTTCCAGGACCCTTTCGCGAGCCTCAACCCGCGCAAGACGGTGGGCGCGGCCATCGCGGAGCCGATGATGGTCCATGGGCTTTCGAGCGCGAAGGAGGCGGAGGAGCGCACGGCCTCGTTGCTGAAGCGCGTCGGCCTGCTGCCGGATATGGGCCAACGCTATCCGCATGAATTCTCGGGCGGGCAGCGCCAGCGCATCGCGATTGCCCGCGCGCTCGCGCTTTCGCCGGAAATGGTGGTGGCGGATGAGGCGGTCTCCGCGCTCGATGTCTCGGTGAAGGCGCAGGTGCTGAACCTGATGCTCGATCTTCAGGCTGAACTCGGCCTCGCCTATCTCTTCATCAGCCATGACATGGCGGTGGTGGAGCGGGTGGCCCATCGCATCGCGGTGATGTATCTCGGGGAGATCGTGGAAATCGGCCCGCGCGCCGAAGTGATGCGCCACTCCGCGCATCCCTATACCCGCAAGCTGCTCTCGGCGGTGCCCGTGCCTGATCCGGCGCGGCGGCGCAAGCGCGGCGGCGTTTGCGTGGAGGAACTGCCGAGCCCCATCCGCGCGCCGGATTGGCATGCGCCACGCGCGCGCATGGAAGAGGTTGGCCCCGGTCATTTCGTACAGGTGGTGCTGGATTGAGGAACAGGCTAGAGCGGATTCCGATCTGATTGATTCAGACCGTTCGTTGTCATTTCTTGTTGTTTCACGCATTTTCTTCGGCCAACCGGCATCCAATGGATCGGAAAATGCTTTGGTCGCGCGGAAACAGGAGGAGAAATGGCGCGCGTGAGAGGATGGAGCCGGCAAACGTGATGTGCTTGTTCTTCGCTGCCTCCGGTGGCAGGACCGATGAAATCGGGCTTGAAGCTGGTTTTCGGCGGGCCTGAGGCAGGATAGCGAAAAACGGGTTTTTCCCGCTGATCCACACTCAGCCTTTCACGCTGCGCGCGATCTGGTCTGCGATCAGCCGCGCAGAGGCTGCCGGCTGCTCGACGGCCAGGAGATGGGCGGCGGGATCCAGCACGACGAGGCGCGCGTTCGGGATCTGGTCACATAGAAATTCAGACATCGAAACGGGCGTCGCAGGGTCCTGCTGTCCGGCGACAACAAGGGTCTGAACCGAGATATCCGGCAACAGCGTGCGAAGGTCCATCCGCGCAATCGCCTCGCAGCAGGCGGCATAGCCCTCCGCGTCATTCGTGGCGAAATCTCGTGAAATGACGCCAATCGCAGGCGGATTGGCCTCGAGATAACCTGGGGTGAACCAGCGCTGGAGTGTCGCCGCGAGAATGGCCCCGGTGCCCTCGCGCCGGACCAGCGCGGCGCGATCGAGCCAGGCTTGCGCGAGCGGCATATGCGCCGTCGTCGCCATCAGTGTCAACGCGTTCAGGCGCCGTGGATGCCGCGCGGCCAAAGCCTGCCCGGTCATGCCTCCGAGCGACAACCCCGCGAAATGCACGCGCTCCAGCCCGAGATTGTCGAGGATCGCGATCGCATCCTCCGCAAGATCGGCAATTTCGAATGCCGCCCGGCCCTTCCTGCGGGAGGCGCCGTGGCCGCGTGTGTCGTAGCGGATGCAGCGAAAATCCGGCGCAAGTTCCTCCACGACAGCGTCCCACATGCGGTGGGTGGTGCCGAGCGAGTTCGAGAACAGGATAGCCGGCCGGTCAGCCGGCCCCGCTTCCGTAACGAAGAGCGTAGCCGAGGGTGTTTCAATGAAGGGCATGGTTCAGACGCCAAGATGCTTTTCGAAGATCTCGGGGCGCGCCGCCAAGGCCGCCGGTGCATCATCGAAATCGATCTCACCCTTGGCCATGATGACCATGCGGTCCGCCACCTTGGCAAGGGAGCGGTGATCCTTGTCGACCACGATGGTCGCGATCCCCTCGTTCCGAATGATACCGAGGGTTTTCCAGATTTCCTGCGCGATCAGCGGCGCGAGGCCTTCCGTCGCCTCGTCCAGAAGGATGAGATCCGGATTGGTCATCAGCGCGCGGCCGATGGAAAGCATCTGCTGCTCGCCCCCCGAGAGCTGATGGCCACCATTCATGCGGCGCTGGTGCAGGCGCGGGAAGACTTCGAAGACGCGGTCCAGCGTCCAGCGCCGCTGCCCGGAAATCCCGGCGCGCGCGGACATCGTCAGGTTTTCGACCACCGAGAGCGAACCGAACACGCCGCGCCCCTCCGGCACGTAGGCCACGCCGGCGCGGGCGATGTCCTCCGGCGCGCTGCGCAAGGTGCTGGAACCGGCAAGGAGGATCTCGCCGCGCCTGTCCGCGATGAAACCCATGATGGATTTCATGAGGGTGGTCTTGCCCATGCCGTTGCGGCCGATGAGCGCGATCTGCTCGCCGCGCCGCACTTCGAGATCAAGGCCATAGAGCGCCTGACTGACTCCGTAGAAACTCTGAAGCCCGCTGATGGAGAGAAGCATGCTCATGCCGCCACCTCATGATCCCCGAGATAGGCCGCGCGAACGGCCGGATGATTGCGCACGTCATCTGGCAGGCCGGAGGCGATCACCTTGCCGTCGGCCATCACGGTGAGGCGGTCGGCAAGTGCGAAGACGGCGTCCATGTCATGCTCGACCAGCAGCACGCCCCTTTCCTGTTTCAGAGAGCGGATGAGCGCGATCATCCTGAGCGCCTCCGCCTGGCCCATTCCGGCCAGCGGCTCATCGAGCAGGATGACCTTGGGGTCGGTCGCGAGCACCATCGCGATCTCGAGCTGGCGTTGCTCGCCATGGCTCATGAAGCGGGCAATCGTCCTCGATCGTGCCTGAAGCCCCGTGGCGAAAATTGCCGCATGGGCCGCTTCGTTCACCGCGTCATCGCGCTGAACGGCACCGAGCATCCGCAAGGCATGGCCGGATTTCGCCTGCGCGGCGAGACGCACATTCTCGAACACGGTGGAGCCCATGAAGATGGTGGTCTTCTGGTAGGAGCGCCCGACGCCTGCCATGGCGCGCAGATTAGGCTTCAGACCCGTGATCTCGCGATCGCCGAGGCGCACCTCGCCCTCCGAGACCGGGATATCACCGGAAAGCAGGTTGATGAGCGTGGATTTGCCGGCACCGTTCGGGCCGATCACCGCATGCACCTCGTTCCGGTAGATCGCGAGCGAAACATCCGACACCGCCCTCAGCCCACCGAAGCGCCGGTGGAGCGAGCGGGCCTCCATCATGATCTCAGACATGCTGGAATTCTCCCCTGGTTTGGGCCTGCGGATTGGTGCCCGGCGCTTCAGCGCGCCGGATAGCGGGATCGGGCGTGCCATCGGCCGGAGTACCCGCCGCAGGTGGCCCCTCATCCCCCCGGCGCGGCAGGACAAGCTCCGCCAGTTGGCGAATGCCGCCCGGCAGCGCGAAGACGATCGCGATGATGATCAGCCCCTTGATCAGCTTCCAGTGCTCGAAGCTGCTCTTGAGAATCTCCTCGAGGCCGATCAGCGCGAAGGCACCGATCACCGGGCCGAGCACGGAACTCATTCCGCCGAGCACCACCATGACCAGCACTGTCGCCGAAAGGTGCCATCCCAGCATCTGCGGCGCGACGAAGCCGAATTGCGCCGCCGAGAGATAGCCTGCGAGCCCGGCGATCACCGCAGAGACGACGAAAGCCACGAGACGCAGGCGGAAGACCGGGAAACCCAAGGAGAGCGCCCGCTTCTCGTTGTCGCGCGCGGCCTGCAAGGCATGGCCGAAGGGGGATTTCACGATCGCCGTCATCAGCAGGATGGCGCCGACCAGCATCGCCAGCACCAGCCAGTAGAAGTTGCTGGACTTCTCAAGATCGATCAGCGGAAAGCCGGCAAGAGCGATCTCGGGCTTGAAGTGGATATACATGCCATCCGAGCCGCCGCCGATCTTGGTGTCGTGGAAGAGGTAGAAAAGCATCTCGCCGAAAGCGAGCGTCACCATGATGAAGTAGATGCCCCGCGTGCGCAGCGAGAGCGCCCCGATGATCGCCGCGACCACCGCAACCGCGAGAAGCGCCACCGGCAGCGAGAGCCAGAACGAGGCCCCTCCGCTCTCGGGCGTCATGAAGCCGAGCATGTAGCCGGCAAGCCCGAAGAACGCGGCATGGCACAGGCTGACAAGGCCGCCATAGCCCACGACGAGGTTGAGCGAGAGCGCCACCATGCCCATCAGCATCGCCTTGCTTGCGAACTGGACATAGTAGTTCGGCGCAAGGAGCGGCAGCGCCGCAGCGGCGATCAAGGTGAGCGCGACAAGCCCGCGCAGCAGAGTGGGATGAAGCCGGATCATCTCAGTTTCCCTTTCCCATCAAGCCGTTGGGGCGCCAGAGCAGGATGCCCGCCATCAGCACGTAGATGAGGATCGACGAGAATTGCGGGAAGAAGACCTTCCCGAACGTATCGGTGAGGCCGATCATCAGCGCGCCAATGGCGGCGCCCGCGACCGAGCCAATGCCACCCAGAACAACCACGACGAAGGAGAGGATGAGCATGCCGTCGCCCATGCCAGGGAACACGGTCGAGATCGGGGAAACAAGAATGCCTCCCAAAGCCGCCAGCGCGATGCCGCCGGCGAAGACGTAGCGGTTCACCTTGTCGAAGGGGATGCCGAGCGCGCGCGTCATGTCGCGATTTTCAGCACCGGCGCGGATGATCATGCCAAGGCGTGTGCGCTGGATCACATAGAAGATGATCGCCGCCATCACGAGGCAGACGACGCAGAGCGCGATGCGGTAGACCGGGTAGGAGAGAATGTCGGTGAGCTGGATGGAGCCCTTCAGCCAGGCAGGCGGCGCCACGGAATGCACATCCTTGCCGAACAGGATCTGCCGCACTTCGTCGATCACGAGGATCAGCCCGAAGCTCAGAAGCACCTGCGCGAGGTGATCGCGCCCGATCATCCGCTTGACGAAGATCTCCTCCAGCAGGAGGCCGAGCACGAAGGAAATCGCCACGCCGCCGATCAGCGCCAGCATGAAGCTCCCGGTATAGGCCGCGATCCACCAGGCGAGATAGGCGCCGAGCATGTAGAAGGCGCCATGGGCGAGGTTGATGACGCCGAGAATCCCGAAAACAAGCGTCAGTCCGCTGGCGACCAGAAACAGCACAAGCCCGTATTGCAGGCCGTTCAGCAACTGAACGGCAAAGGTCAGCGCATCCATGGCGCGGCTCCTTGCATGCGAGGAAGGGAACCGGGGGCGCGGGGAGAGCGCGCCCCCGTCAAGAGGCCGGGGAGAACGGCCTCAGCTGACGCGGCAGCCCCGTGCCGGATCGTTCACCGCCTGCCCGGCGATGGAGACGAGTTCATTCCGGCCGTTGCGAACCTCCCGCAGGTAGATGTTCTGGATCGGGTTGCCGGCGGCGTTGAAGCTCAACGGGCCGCGCGGGCTGTCGATCCTCGCGGCGCGCATGGAGCGGACCACATCGTTGCGGGCCGACCAATCCCCCTTGACGGCCTTGAGGCCTTCATGCAGCAGCGCGCCGGCATCATAGCCCTGCACGGCATAGATATCGCCATCCGCGCCGGTCTTCGCCTTGAAATCCGCGAGGAACTTGCGATTGGCAGGGTTGTCGAGGTCATCGGCGTAATGGAGCGTCGTGCGAAGGCCATTGGCGCTCTCGCCCTGCGCGGGAATGGTGCCATCGGTGAGGAAGCCCGCGCCATAGAGCGGGATCGACTTGTTGAGCCCGGCGGCCGCGTAATCCTTCACGAACTTCACCGCACCGCCACCTGCAAAGAAGGCGAAAACGGCATCCGGCTTCAGCGTCGCGATGCGCGTGATCAGCGCCTGGAATTCCACCTCCGGGAAGGGCAGGGCGAGATCTTCGATCACCGTGCCGCCAACCTTCTTGAAGCCCTCCCCGAACGCGCCGACCATCTGCTGGCCTGCCGCATAGCGCCAGGTGATGGTGGCCACCTTGCGATGGCCCGCATCAAACATCACCTTGCCCAACGGCTCGCAGACCTGCCAGTTCGAGAACGAGGTGCGGAAGATATTCGGCGCGCACATCGGGCCGGTCGCCTCGTTCACGCCTGCATTGGGGATGACCAGCATCGTGTTGGTGTCCCGCGCGACCTTCACCATGGCCATGGCGACGCCGGAATGCACGGTGCCCACCACGACATCGACCTTCTCGCGGCCGACGAGGCGGTTCATGTTGTCGGTCGCGGTCTCGGGTTTTGATTCATCATCGACCTGCACGAATTCGATCCGCCGGCCACCGAGCGCGCCACCCTGCTGCTCGACGTAAAGGCGGAAGCCGTCGTCAATGAACTTGCCCAGCTTCGCGAAGGTGCCCGAATAGGGGAGCATGAAGCCCACCTTCAGCGGCGCTCCTTGCGCGATTGCCGGCGTCGGAAAGCGAAAGGCCGAGGCCGCCGTCACCAGCCCCGCCGTGCCCAGAAGCAGCGAGCGGCGGTTCAGCGACGAGCCTGAGGAAATCATACGTGACATGGCAGTCCCTCCTGCAATCTGGCGAGCAGTTTTCGTGACCGGGACCGGCTGATTTGCACATTGTGGCCCCTCCCGTTTGGGCGTTTTCCCGAGGAACACGCTAGAAGCGGAGAGCCGGAAACAACAGGATCGATTGGGTGTATCTTCATACTTCAAAGGTATCAATATTCTGGAGATCCCAGAAAATAGGCTCCAGAAGACGAAAAGCGCGCCAACGGGCGCGCTTTCAAGACATTCCTTGCTTATGAGGTATGCAATCAGGCCGCGCGAAGCCCCAGGATCGCGCGCGCCTCGGCCGGCGTCGCGGGGGCCCGGCCATGGCGGCGGATGGCCTCCACAGCCACAGAGACCAGCTCGGCATTGCCGTTGGCGAGGCGATCCTTCGTGATGCGGATATTGTCCTCCAGGCCGGTGCGCACGGCATCGGCACCGCGCGACAGCGCCCATTCCATCACGCTCGCCTGATACCGGCCGATGCCGGCTGCGGTCCAGGTCGCGCCGGGAATGACGCGACGGGTTTCCGCGAGCAGGATATCGAGAACATGCTCGTCTGCGGGCATGGCGTTCTGCACGCCCATCACGAATTGCACATGTGGCCGCGCCGACATCAAACCGGCCTCGATGAGGCTCTTCGCGCCATGGATATGCGAAAGATCGAAGATCTCGATCTCCGGCGCGATGTCATGGGTCTTCATCCGGGTCGCGAGATCGGTCACGAGTGTCGTGTGGTTCTCGTAGACGATCGTCGGGAAATTGACCGAGCCTGTCGAAAGCGAGGCCATGTCCGGCCGGTGCACGAGGCTGCGGCCGCGCGCGGCGGGGTCGCGCCCGCGCCCGCCGGTCGAAAACTGCACGATCATGCCGGGGCAATGCTTGCGCACGCCAGCCTGCACCTCGGCGAAGCGCGCGGGATCGGATGATGGGCTCTCGTCATCGTTGCGCACATGGATATGCACCAGGGTCGCGCCCGCCTCATAGGCCGCATGGGTCGATTCGATCTGCTCTGGCGGCAGAACCGGCAGGGTCGGATTATCCTTCTTGCGCGGCACCGAGCCCGTGATGGCGACCGCAACGACAACCGGTTTCGTGGTCATGGCTTACCCCTGGTCGCCGCCGCCGACGGGCAGCACGGTTCCGGTGATGTAGGATGCCGCATCGGAAGCCAGAAACAGGATCGCGGCAGACATCTCGCGCAGCAATCCGTATCGCTTCATGTGGCTGGAGCGGATGGTCTGGTCGACCACCTCCTGCATCCAGGCCTTGTCCTGCGGGGTCTGTTTCGCGGCATTGCGCGGAACCTTCCGGGGCGGGGCGGTCGTTCCGCCCGGTGCCACGGCATTGATGCGGATGTTGCGCGCGCCGATCTCGAAGGCCATCGAAGCCGTCAGCGCATTCACGGCACCCTTCGCGGCGGAATAGGGGATGCGGTTGATGCCCTTGGTCGCAATCGACGAGACATTCACGATCGCGCCGCGATTCTGCTCATACATGTAGGGCAGAACGGCACGGCAGCCCCAGAGCGTGGGATAAAGCGAGCGGTTGATCTCCGCCAGGATCTCGCTTTCGCCAAATTCTTCGAAGGGCTTCATCCAGATGGCCCCGCCGACATTGGTGATGAGCACATCAATGGCGCCGTAGGTGCGGAAGGCCTTCGCCATGGCCTGTTCGTTGCCCGACCAGGTCTCGAGATCGGCCTCGAGAGACTGGGCCTGCCCCTGACCATGCGCCTTGTTGATCTCCGCTGCCACCTCATGCACGAGTGGCGAGCGATCGACCAGCGTGAGACAGGCCCCATCGGCGGCGGCTTCCAGCGCCACCTGCTTGCCGATGCCTTGCGCCGCCCCGGTGACGACCATGCTCTTGCCGTGAAAACGCGCGGACATCACTTGGCCTCCGAGGGGTTGAACTTCTCGAAATGGAAGTTGGCGGGCTTCACGCCCTTTTCCGCGAGAGTGGCGCGCACGGCATCGACCATCGGCGGCGGGCCGCAGAGATAGAGATCGAGATTGCCCCCATGGAGGGCCGCATCCGGCAGGTGGTGGGTCACATAGCCCTTGCGCTCATGCGTCGAAGCCGGGTCTGCCACAACGGTCACATAGGTGAAGCCGGGAATGGCCGCCGCGAAGGCCGCCAGCTTGTCGAGTTCGACAAGATCAGCGTCATTGGTGACACCATAGATCATGTGGATCGGCTGCCCGGTTTCCTTATGCCGGAGCGATTCCAGCATGGCCAGGAAGGGCGCGAGTCCCGTGCCGCCTGCCAGGAACAGCAGCGGGCGTGTCACGTCGCGCAGGTAGAAGCTGCCGATCGGCCCCGTCAGCGTGAGTGCGTCACCCGGCCTGGCGCTGCCGGCGAGGTAGCTCGACATCAACCCGTTGGGGATGTTGCGGACCAGAAACTCCACGACGCCCTCCCTCGGCATGGACGAGAAGGAATAGGAGCGGGTCTGGCTTGTGCCCGGCACCGGGACGTTCACATATTGCCCCGGCAGGTAGGAAAGCTGGCCGGCATCCTTCACCCGCACGGCAAAGCCGATGCTGGTAGGAGAAAGCTGGCGAACCTCCACCATCTCGGCGGCCATGGCGGCAGGCTTGACCTTGCAGGCCGTGGACGCCGCGGGAATGCGGATCACGCAATCGGATTTTGCCTTCATCTGGCAGGTGAGAACGAAGCCCTCGCGGGCCTCGTCCTCGGTCATCGCGTCCTCGATATAGGAGCCGAGGGAGTAATCCCCGCTTTCGCATTGGCATTTGCAGGTGCCGCAGGCGCCATCCCGGCAATCCATGGGAATGTTCACGCCCACGCGATAGGCCGCGTCGGCCACGAGTTCGTCGGCGCGCGCCTCGATGAAGCGCGTCACGCCGTCCTCAAAGTTCAAGGCGATGCGATGCATGGCGGCGCCCTCCCGGCACCCCGCTCTTCCGGCGGTTCAGATGTGATAGATATCGATGACGTGGTGGATGTAGTCGTTCTTCAGAACGACCTTCTTCGCCGTAATCAGCGGTCGCTCGCCCGAGACATCGAGCGTGTAAAAGGACGTGCCGAAACAGCTGTCGGTCGTCTCGTAGCGGAAGCTCAGGGTGAACCAGTTGAAGCGCAGCTTCACGACACCCTCCGCCCGTTCGAGGATCTCGACATTCGAGATGTTGTGCGAGGTGCGCGGCTCGGGAAGTGAAGTGGCCGAGGAGCGCTCAGTGCGAATGCGGAAAACACGATCCTCGAGGCCCTGCTTCGAGCCGTGATAGATCAGCGAGATCTCGCTCTGCGGGTCTTCGGTCAGCAGATCGTCATCGTCCCAGGCCGGCATGTGGAAGGTTGCGTTCGGCGCGCAATGCGCGAGCCAGCCGTCCCAGTCGCGGTCGTCGAGGCAGCGTGCCTCGGCATAAAGGAAGGCCTGGATTTCTTCGATGGTCACTTCGCGCGCCTGGGGCACGGCCTTGAGAACGGCAGACATGACGTCTCTCCTTGAGCGTTTCCTGAAAGGTGGGATGGGGCGGGCTGCTTTTCGTGGCAGCCCGCTTGCCCGTCATTCGGCGGCAATGGCGTTGGCGGCGTCGGCGGCGCGCTGGTCCTTGCGCAGACCGTCGATCAGCGCCTGCTTCCAGTAGGCGTGCTGCACCACGAACAGACCTTCATCCTCGGTCTTCTTGCCGGAGAGCAGCGGCTTCATCCCGATCGATTCCGCATCGGCATCCGCACCCTTGATCCAGTGCGTCGCTCCGCGGGAAAGGTCGTTCCACTGGGCGTGGCGCGCGCCATAGCCGATCTGGCAGGAGCGGAACTCCTCGAGATCATCCGGCGTCGCCATGCCCGAGGCGTCGAAGAAATCCTCATACTGCCGGATGCGGCGGGCACGTGCTTCCGCGCTTTCGCCCTTGGGCGCGATGCAATAGATCGTCACTTCTGTCTTGTCGACCGAAATGGGGCGATACATGCGGATCTGCGACGAGAACTGATCCATCAGGAACACGTTCGGGTAGAGGCAGAGGTTGCGGCTCTTCTCGATCATCCAGTCCGCGCGGGCCTGGCCATAGGCCTGGGTCAGCTCCTCGCGGCGCTCCCAGTTCGGGCGATCCTGCGGGTTCGACCAATTGGTCCAGAGCAGCAGGTGGCCATATTCATAGGAATAGAAGCCGCCGCCCTGCTTGGCCCAGCCGCCGGCATCCATGGCGCGGATGTCATCCTTGCCCGCCGCGGCTTCCGCCGCCGCCTTGCGCTGCTGGGTGGTCGCGGCATAGTTCCAGTGCACCGACGAGACATGATAGCCATCGGCGCCATTCTCGGCCTGGAGCTTCCAGTTGCCGTCATAGATGTACTGCGAATTGCCGCGCAGCACTTCCAGGCCTTCCGGCGACTGGTCGACGATCAGGTCGATGATCTTCCTTGCTTCACCGAGGTGCTCTTCCAGCGAGACCACGTCATCGCTGAGCGAGCCGAACAGGAAGCCGCGATAATTCTCGAAGCGCGCGAGCTTCTGAAGATCATGGCTGCCGTTCTTGTTGAAGCTTTCGGGATAGCCCGCGCCATCCGGGTCTTTCGCCTTCAGCAGCTTGCCGGTGTTGTTGAAGGTCCAGCCATGGAAGGGGCAGGTATAGGTCGACTTGTTGCCCCGCTTGTGCCGGCAGATCATCGCACCGCGATGCGAGCAGGCATTGAGGAAGGCATGGAGCTTTCCGGTGCGATCCCGCGAGATCACGATCGGCTGGCGGCCGATATACCCTGTGATGTAATCGTTGTTGTTGGGGATCTGGCTTTCATGGGCGAGATAGACCCAGTTGCCTTCCCAGATGTATTTCATTTCGAGTTCGAAATACTCGGGATCGGTGAAGATATCCCGCTTGCAGCGGAAATTTCCGGTGGCCTCGTTGTGTTCCACCGAAGCCTCGAGCCGTGCGATCATCGCCTCAGACATGGTCGTTCTCCCTTGGGAATGGCTTGGAGCGGGAGCCGCCTTGGGCGGCTCCACCGGGTTCTCGCGTCAGGCGGCAATCACATGTTCGCGGTCGACGATGGTCTTCGGCGCGCCGGCCTTCTCGCGCACCAGCGCGATGTCGAACCTGGCGCGGGCGAAGGGGCGGTTCACGCCCGCCTTGCGGATCTCGTCGGCATCGGTCACGCGCTCGAGCGTCACGATGAGTTCGTCACGGGTGCCGAAGGCGAAATCGGTGTGGAGATACTTGTCGCCCGTGAAGTTGAACTGCGTGGTGAGCTTGCGGAAGCCTGGCGCGTTCACGAAGAAATGCACATGGGCGGGGCGCTCGGCGTGGCGTCCCAGCGCGTTCATCAGCGTGCGCGTGCAGCTTTCCGGCGGGCAGCCATAGCCATTCGGCACGATGGTGCGGGCGAGATAGCGGCCCTGCGCATCGGTCTCGATGCGGCGGCGCAGATTGTAGGGCGCCTGCTCGCCATCGATGAAGGAATAGCCGCCCTTCGAATTGGCGTGCCAGAGATCGACGATCGCACCCGGCACCACGTTGCCATTCTCGTCGCGCACCTGGCCCGAGATGAACATCACCTCGCCGGGATCGGTGCCGTCATCCATGCGGGCCTCGCCCTTGGTAAGCGGCGCGCCGGCGACATAGAGCGGGCCTTCGATGGTGCGCATCGTGCCGCCCTTGATCCCAGCGAGGCGCTCGGCCTCATCGAGCCTGAGGTCGAGGAAATGTTCGAGAGCGACGCCCGGGACCATGAGGCCCGGCTCGTTGTTCTTCGCGGTCTGGCTGAGGAAGCCCACGGCCGCCCAGAACTCGTCCATCGAGACATCGCATTCGTCGATCACCTGCATCAGGCGATAGAGAAGCCGATTGGTCACTTCCTTCACGCGGGCATTACCGCCCTGAAGGTTGATGCCCGAGGCTTCGGCCGCGAGCTTCTTCATGTCGGCTTTGGAGATCAGGTTGGCAGGCATGGGCGTTTCCTCCGATTTTCTTGATTGAGGCAGGATCAGCGATCGTCGTCGCGGATCGAAGAGGGGTGGCGGCAGAGCGGGGTGACGCTGATTTCCATGAAGGGGAACAGTGGCAAGGTGCTCAAGAGGTCGTGGAGTTCCTGCGTACTGCCAACATCGAAGATGCTGGTGTTCGCGTAGCGGCCGGCATGGCGCCACAGGTGGCGCCAGATGCCCTGTTGCTGAAGCGCCTGCGCCCGTTCGCGCTCGGCCTTCTTCAGCGTTTCAGCTCGCTCGGCGGGCAGATCATGGAGGATGCGCACATCCATCTGGACCTGGAAAAGCATGGTCACGATCCTGTCTTGAGTTGCGGCAGCACATGCAGGCTGCGCTCGGTGCGGTCCCGCCGGAAGCGGCCGACCTGGCCCTCATCCAGCCGGATGCCGAGACCGGGCTCGGTCGGCACCTTCAGGCTGAAATCGGAGTAATCGAGCGGCTCGGCGAGGATCTCCTCGGTCAGCAGCAGCGGACCGAACAGCTCCGTGCCCCATTCCAGCTTCGCGAAGGTCGAGAAGAGATGGGCGGAGGCTGCCGTGCCGATGGCTCCCTCGAGCATCGTGCCGCCATAAAGGCCGATGCCCGCGGCTTCTGCAATGGCCCCGACCTTGGCACCCGCAAAGAGCCCGCCGGATTGCGCGATCTTGAGCGCGAACACATCCGCGGCTTCACTCTGCGCCACCTGGAAGGCCGTTTCCGGCCCGTTCAGCGCCTCATCCGCCATGATGGCGACGGAGGTTTCACGGGCAAGCCGCGCCATGCCGCGAATGTTCTTCAGCGCGATCGGCTGTTCGATGAGGTCGACACCGGCATCGCGCAGCATGGGCAGGCAGGCCGAGGCGGTCGCCTCGCTCCAGGCCTGGTTGATATCCACGCGGACCGAGGCGCGATCGCCCAGAGCCGCCTTGATCGCTGCGACATGCGCGATGTTCTTCCTTGCGTCGCCGCGCCCGATCTTGAGCTTGAAGATGTTGTGACGGCGCTTCGCGAGCATCTCCTCGGCTTCCGCGATGTCGCGCGCCGTATCCCCGCTCGCGAGCGTCCAGGCCACGGGCAGGCGATCATGATGGCGACCGCCGAGAAGCTCCGAGGCCGGCAGCCCCACCCGCTTGCCGAGTGCGTCGATCAGCGCCGTTTCCACAGCGCATTTCGCGAAATGGTTGCCCTGCACGGTCTTGGCGATGATCGCCATCGTGACGCCGATACGGCTTGCATCCGACTGAAGCAGGATCGGGGCGATGTAGGTATCAATCGCGAGCTTCATGCCCTCGGGGCTCTCCGGCCCATAGGCAAGGCCGCCGATCGTCGTTCCCTCGCCGATGCCGATGATCCCGTCCGCCATGCGCAGCCGCACGATCATCAGGGTCTGGCCCTTCATGGTCGTCATCGCGAGCTGGTGGGGCCGGATGGTCGGCAGATCCACCAGAAAGGTCTCGACCTCAACGATCCGCGCTGCGCTCAGTGCCATGGTCTTCAACTCCGCTTGAAGCCATTGGACGATAGCGGCGAGCTCCCTTGCGGCACAGGATCGATTGTGTCTATTTTCATACCCATCGGGTATAATTGAGGGAGAGACGCCGAAATGGAACTCAGGCATCTGCGCTATTTCACGACGGTTGCAGCGGAGGGGTCGTTCAGCCGTGCAGCCGAAAAGCTCAGTATTGCTCAGCCGCCTCTGTCTCGTCAGGTGCAACAGCTGGAGGAAGAGCTGGGCGTGAGGCTTCTGGATCGCGGGCGTCCCCTGACACTCACGGAGCCCGGTCGATACCTTTTCGAGCAATCCCGGCAAATCCTGCAACGGGTCGAGGATGTGCGCGCCATGACACGGCGGATCGCCAAGGGCATGGTGCTGCAATTCAATATCGGCTTCGTCGCCTCCACGCTCTATGACGATCTGCCCGAGTTGATCCGGCGCTTCCGCATCACCGTTCCCGGCGTTGAGGTGCACCTGCTGGAGATGACCACGCTGGAGCAGGTGGCGGCCCTCAAGGATGGCCGGATCGATATCGGCTTCGGGCGTCTGCGCTTCGATGATCCGCTGATCATCCGCAAGGTCATCCGCGAGGAGAGGCTCTGCATCGCGGCACCCAAGGGTCACCCGCTGGTGGCGCGCGGCACGGCCCTGCGCCTGAAAGACACGGCGGGCGAGCCGCTGATCCTCTATCCCCGTGCGCCGCGGCCGGGTTATGCCGACCAGGTGCTGAGCTTCTTTCATGATGCGGAGATCGATCCGGTTATCGCCACGGAGGCGCGTGAGTTGCAGACAGCTTTGGGCCTGGTCGCGTCCGGCGGGGGCATCACCATCGTGCCGGCCTCCGTTCGCCGCCTTGGGCGGGATGACGTGGCCTATATCGATCTCGACGAGCCGAAGATGACCTCTCCGATCATCATGAGCTACCGCAAGAACGACAGTTCGCGTCTTCTTGCCCAGCTGGTCGAGCTGGTCCGACTCTTCGACCGATGGGATCCGGCCCTCGAGACGTCACGCTCCGGCCCATAAGGGCGGTGCCAGTCCTGGCATCGCCCTTGGGCTTTCGAGCCGTTACTGCACCTTGAATTCCATGTCCTTGGTCATGCCGTTGAGTTTCGCCACCTCGGCTTCGAAAAAGCTTTGAGCGACCGCGAGCGATGTCGTGTCGACCGGAATCGAGCCCATCTTTTCGAGGGCTGCGCGCACTTCCGGCGTCTTCATCGTCTCCGCGATGGCGGCATTGATCTTGGTCGCGATGTCATCTGGCGTGTCGGCGCGCAGGAACATACCGGCCCAGATCGCGTGATCGAATTTCGGCAAGCCCTTGCTTTCGCAGAAAGCGACGAGTTCCGGAATGAAATTGTCGCGCTTTTCCGATACCCAGCCGAGCATCTTCAGCTTCTTCTGCTCCTGGAGCCCCTTGTAGGAAGCCTGATAAGGCAGGATCGCGAAATCGACCGCACCACCGGCCAGATCCTGGAACATCGGCGCCGCGCCGCGATAGGGCACATGCGTGACCTTGATGCCTGCCTGCTTGGCGAGATCCTCCGACAGGATGTGATAGAGCGAGCCGACGCCGACGCTGCCATAGGGCGTGGGCTTGCCGAGCTTCTTCGAATACTCGATCAGTTCGTCGATGTTGTTCGCAGGCAGATCCGGCCGCGCGAGCAGGATCAGCGGGTTCTTCGTGATCTGCGTCAGATGGCGGAACTGGTTCGGCTTGAACCCGATATCCGGGTTCGTCAGCGGCGACAGGATCAATTCGTTCGGCGAGCCCTGGAAAATCATCCGGCCGTCAGCGGGTGTTTGCAGCAGCTTCATGGCCGCGAGACCACCGCTTGCTCCGCCCAGATTCTCGATCAGAACGGTCTGGCCCAGCACCTGCTGGAGGCGGGGCGCGATGATGCGCGCGATGGCATCCGACGGCCCGCCGGCGGGATAGGGCACCATCAGCGTGATGGTCTTTCCCGGACCAAGCTGGGCCTGGGCCGACGCGCTCATGGCAAGACCCGCCAGAAGACCGAAAACAAGGCTGCGCCGTTTCATCATGGGGTATTCCTCCTTTTTTGCCCTTGGCCTTGCTGCGGCTTAGGCTTCCTTGAATGCGACATCGCGGGTTCGGCTGAAGGCCGGCAGCAGCACCATCGCCAGCACGGCGACGGCGAGCGCAAGCAGCACGGCGCTCAGCGGCCGGGTGACAAAGACGGTGGGATCGCCCTGCGAGAGGAGCAGCGACCGGCGCAGGAATTCTTCCATCAGCGGGCCGAGAATGAAGCCCAGCAGCATCGGCGCGGGCTCGCAATCGAGCTTCTTCAGGATGTATCCGAGCAGGCCGAAGCCGACCATGATCTGGAGATCGAAGGCGTTGTTCGCCAGCGAGAACACGCCGATCGCGCAGAACACGATGATCATCGGGAAGAGGAAATGGTAGGGCACCATGATCATGCGCACCCACAGCCCGATCAGCGGCAGGTTCAGCACCAGCAGCATCACATTGCCGACCCACATTGAAGCAATCAGGCCCCAGAAGAGCCGCGGCTGCTCGGCCATCACGCCGGGACCGGGCTGGATGCCCTGCATGATCATCGCGCCGATCATCAGCGCCATCACCGGATTGGCCGGAAAGCCGAGCGTGAGCATGGGGATGAAGGACATCTGCGCGCCGGCATTATTCGCAGCCTCGGGGGCAGCGATGCCCTCGATCGCGCCCTTGCCGAGCTCATCCGCGTGTTTCGAGACACGCTTTTCCAGCGCGTAAGCCCCGAAGGAGGCGAGCGCGGCGCCACCGCCCGGCAGGATGCCCAATATCGCGCCGAGGCTTGTGCCGCGCAGGATCGGCGCGATCATCCGCCGCCAATCCTCGCGGGTGGGCATCAGGCCCTTCACGGACTTCACGCCCAGATCGCGCCGGGACTCATCCTCGAGGTTGGCGATGATCCCGCCGATTCCGAACATGCCCATCGCGACGATGACGAAATTGAAGCCATCAGCCAGTTCCGGCAGACCAAAGGCGTAGCGCTGGGCGCCGGAATTCACATCCGTGCCGACGAGCCCGAGCAGCAGGCCGAGCACGATCATCGCCAGCGCATGAATGATCGAGCCGCTCGCGAGCACCACCGAGGCGGCAAGCCCCAGCACCATCAGTGAGAAATACTCCGCCGGCCCGAACTTGAAGGCGAGATCCGTCAGCGGCGGCGCGAACAGCGCGATCAGCACCGTGCATACCGTCCCGGCAAAGAAAGAGGACAACGCAGCCGCCGCAAGCGCCCGGCCCGCGGCCCCCTTGCGGGCCATCTGGTAGCCGTCGAGCGCGGTGACAACCGAGGTCGCCTCGCCCGGCAGGTTGATCAGGATCGCGGTCGTGGAGCCGCCATATTGCGCGCCGTAGAAGATGCCGGCCATCATGATGAGGGCCGAGACGGGCTCGAGGCCGAAGGTCGCCGGCAACAGCATCGCGATCGTCGCCGATGGGCCAAGACCCGGAAGAACGCCGATGGCCGTTCCGAGGAAGACACCGACGAGGCACCACCAGAGATTGATGGGCGTGACGGCAACCGAGAGCCCAAGCCAGAGATTGTCGAGCATTTCCATGGCTGGCCTCACCCATTCCCGAGAAGGGCGGTCAGCCAGTCACCGACCAGCGGCATCTGCACCGAAAGACCCTTGATGAAGACCAGCGCGCAGATCGCAACCATGCCCAGCGCGCCGGCTAGAGCGCGCGGGTCCCAGCGGAATTCGCGGCTCGCCATGGCGCAGCACAGCATGAGGATGAACAGCGCGATCGGCATGCCCAGAGGTTGCAGCAACATGCCGAAGAGCGAACAGCCCGCGAGGATGAGAACCAGCGGCTTCCAGCGGATGGCGCCAACCGGACTGCCCTCCACACGCAGGGCGCGGATGATCGCGAAAAGCCCGAGCAGAACCAGCAGGCCCGAGAGCACTTTCGGGAAATAGCCCGCGCCCATGCGCCCGGCCGTCCCCATGGAATAGGCGGCGCCAAACCAGAGCCCGGCCACGCCAAAGCCCAGATAGATCAACCCTGCAAAGAAATCCTTGGGACTGCGCACGATGTGCATCTGCCCCTCCCCTGGGTTCGCGTCCTCACCGATGCACTGCTTTGACCCTTGCGGATCTTTTCTGTTGGCCATCGCCCCGGACTCAGGCGTTCGGAGCGGACGGAAAACCGGATCGCATTTTCAGTTGTAATTCGCAACTATTTTTTTTAGCAACGATATGGGCGCATGATTTCCGGCGCCGGCGAGCGATGCCGTTGCATGTCACAATTGTTGAAAAATGAGATCAGACCGTTCAGAATTCCTGAGGCATCGCATCGGGACAGGCTGAACATGCTGCATCGTTCGCTGACATATCACCTCGCTACGATCTCGGAGGATGGCATCGGCCATGCCGGGCGCATCTTCGAAACGCGTTTCGGCTGGAGCGTGCGGGAAATTCGCGTGCTGCGGCTCATCCGGTCCAACCCGGGCATCACCTTCACGGAACTGGCGCGACAGACGAAATTCGAGCGCAGCCTCACTTCGCGCATTCTCGCAAAGCTCATGAAGGCAGGCCTGGTCGCGCGGACCAACTCGACGAAAGATGCGCGCGTCTTCACATTAACGGCCACGAAACCCGGCCTCGCTCTCGGTGACCAGGCAGACCCCCTGAGCATTGAGCTCGAGGCCATGATGCTTGAGCCCCTCACCGAAGAGCAGCGCGCAGCCTTTCTCGAGATGATCGATACGGTGCGCCGCTGGGTTCAGACGGGCTATCGCGAAAAGGTCGCGGCTCGCTTTCCCGAGGCTGTCGCAGGCAAGGCGCCAAAGCGCGCCGTCAAGATAGTTGCAAAATGAAACCATCTTGACGGATGCCCGTCCTGTGCTAGGTTGATGTTAGCGGAAGAGTTCAGCCGGCTCGCCGGTTGACGCCGAAGGAGCAACCGCCCCGGAAACTCTCAGGCCCAGGAACCGCAGTCGTTTTTGAACTCTGAAAAGTGGAGCAGCCGCTCCCGCCGATGGTGTAAGCCGATCCCCTGATGATCAGGAGCGGTGATGCTCTCAGGCCAATGACAGAGGGGGCTCCATCTCGCGCGGAACGCGCGAGACAAGAGGGGGCCTGTCGCATGTCTGTCACTTCAAATTCCTCTTCCCGTCCCGAAACCGTTGCCGTCATCGGCGCGGGCATTACCGGCATCACGACGGCCTATAATCTGATGAAGCGCGGCTGCCGCGTGACCGTCTTCGATCGCCAGCCCTATGCGGCGATGGAAACCTCCTTCGCCAATGGTGGCCAGCTTTCGGCCTCCAATGCAGAGGTCTGGAACAGCTGGGCCACGGTGCTGAAGGGCATCAAGTGGATGATGGAGCCCGGCGCGCCGCTGCTCGTCAATCCCAAGCCCTCCTGGCACAAGATCTCCTGGATGGGCGAGTTCATCGCCTCCATTCCGAAATACGAGCAGAACACGGTGACGACCGCGCGCCTCGCCATCGCGGCGCGCGGCTATCTCCAGGCGATGGCCGAGGCCGAGGGCATCGATTTCGACTGCGAGACACGCGGCATCCTGCATTTCTACGAGACGAAGAAGGATTTCGAGGCAGCCCAGCGCGTGAGCAACCTGCTCGCGAAGGGCGGTCTTGAGCGTCGCGCCGTGACGCCTTCGGAGATCCAGTCGATCGAGCCGGCCTTGCGCGGCAATTACTATGGCGGCTTCTACACACCCTCGGATTTCACCGGAGACATCCACAAATTCACCATCGGACTTGCGAGGGCCTGCGAGCGCCATGGCGTTTCGATGCGCTTCTCGACCGAGATCCTTTCCGCCGCTGCCGGCGAGAACGACGTGACCCTCGTCACGCGCTCCACCGAGCCGACGCTCGACGACAGCCTTCATCCGCAGCAGGTCGAGACCTTTGACAAGGTCATCGTCTGCGGCGGCGTGATGTCCCGCGCGATTGCCAGCGGCTTCGGCGACCGGGTGAATGTCTATCCCGTGAAGGGCTATTCCATCACCGTGAGCCTCGCCGAAAAGGCCGATCAGGACGCCGCCCCCTGGGTCAGCCTGCTCGACGACAAGGCGAAGATCGTCACCAGCCGCCTCGGGCCGACACGCTTCCGCGTGGCGGGCACGGCGGAATTCAACGGCTACAACCGCGACATCCGCGCCGCGCGCATTTCACCGCTCATCGCCTGGTGCCGGGTGCATTTTCCCGGCATGAGCACGCGGCAGAGCGTGCCCTGGGCCGGCCTTCGCCCGATGATGCCGGACATGATTCCGCGCGTGATGCGCGGCCGGAACCCGCGCGTCTTCTACAATACGGGCCATGGCCATCTCGGATGGACGCTTTCCGCCGCCACGGCCGATGCGGTCGGCGCGCTGGTCACGGCACGCTCCAACGTGGCGTGAGCCGCTTTTTGCGCCAACCGCTTCGGCTGGATGCCCAGCGCCTGTCATCCTGGCCCGCAATCACCCTCCAAGCCTCGTGTCGAAACTTTCATTGGCCGGCCATGGGGGGGATTGCTCCGCGGGGCACCCCCCACTTTCACGGCGATGGGCGGCTCAGGCGTAACCACGCAAGCCGGTGGCTGTGGTGCCGGTGGCCTTCACCTGATGGATGCGCCAATCCAGAAAATCGCCGGCACTGACAGGCTCGACACTCTCTTCGCCCGAGGCCCAGACGACGGCGATCGTGCCGGCCGCGCCCGTCACGCGCAACTGGCGCGTGACGGCTGGCAGCGGGACTGTATCGCTTGGCGTGATGGCAAAGCCGCGCGTCAGCGGCCCCAGCGGCGACTGGGCATGGGTCTCGAAAACATCAGGCATCTCTCGTCTCCTCAGGAAGTGTCGGGCGGGAGACGATAGGCCCGGTTTGGCATGGCGGGGATAAACCGGCGCAGGCCTCAGGGCAGGATGGTCCAGTCTCCGTTCCACAGCCCGCGTTTCGCGGACTGGGCCTCTATCATGGCAGCCCTGAGCGCGGTGACGCCCAGCGTTCCGCTTCGCGCAAATCCTGCACGAACAATCTCGGTCGCGAGGTCGGCGCCATGTCGGCGGCAAGCTCGCCGGCGAGGCGGAGGCGGAAACGCTGGCTCGCCTGCTCGAGATGCTGATGCGCGAGTGATCGCGCGTAACGTGCCGCCGTTCCGTTCGATGAAGGCGGGCAGCTTCTTGCCGAGGAGATCCTTCCAGCCAAAGCCGAGAAAGATGCGCGGCATGAGGTTCGAGAGGCCGCGGAAGCCCTCATGCGTGAGGATCAGCCGCGTCTCGCCGGCCGATACTTCCTGCAATTCGAAGCACAATCTGGTGTCGAGCGGGCCGCCACGCCAGGCGAGGATCAGCCGCTCGGGAGTCGCGAGATCGAGCACTTTCGCGCGCACGATGCCATCGAAACCTGCTGCAGGCTTGGTGCGAAACGTGAATTCGTGCCCCTGAACCGGCTCGAAATCATTCGGCATCAGCCAGTCTGCCAGGGCCTCGCGGTTGGCGATGGCCTCCCAGACCATGAGACGGGGATAGCGATAGACGCGCTCGATCCGGATGGAACGCATGGGTCGTCAATTCCTCTTTCGCTGGAGATGGGCCTCGAGCGCATCGAGCCGCTCGCTCCAGA
Organism: Rhabdaerophilum sp.; assembly: GCF_046092605.1. Classification (NCBI taxonomy): domain Bacteria; kingdom Pseudomonadati; phylum Pseudomonadota; class Alphaproteobacteria; order Hyphomicrobiales; family Rhabdaerophilaceae; genus Rhabdaerophilum; species Rhabdaerophilum sp. The sequence continues at coordinate 46,184 of NZ_JBJTDY010000021.1, forward strand.
AGCTGCGATACTTGTCCAGCCACGCGGCGATATCCGCGAGTTCGGCCGGGCGTGTGCGGTAGAAATTGTTGCGGCCCTGGCGGCGCTCATCCACGAGCCCCGCGAGCTTCAGCACCTGCAGGTGCTGCGAGACCGTCGCCTGGCTGATGCCCAGCGCTGCGCGCAATTCGCCCACGGTCCGCTCCTCGTCCATCATCGCGTCGAGCATCTGCCGACGCCGGGGGTCGGCAATCGCCCGGAACGGGTCCTGGTCGGGTGAGACATACCCCATACGGCCTCAATCCATCGTTATCTGCCGAGGGATTTTGATAGGTAAATGCCGATGGGTTGTCAAGGATGTCTCAAGCGCCGGGCTTCTTCGTCGCAGCGAGTGGTGCGCCGAGAGGTGGAGGCGCTGCCGAAAGGGACGCGGCGTCGCGGGCCCCTGCGGCCCACCGCCCGATGCTGGAATAGGCAAGCCCGGCGGCCGTGGCTTCCTCGGGGCGGAAGATGTTGCGCAGGTCGATGAGGATGGGCGCGCCGAGGCGACGGGCGATGTCCTTGAGGTCGAGCGCGCGGAACTCGTCCCATTCGGTGATGATGCAGGCCGCATCCGCGCCATCGAGGCAGGCCAGCGCGGATGGCGCGTAGTCGATGCCGGTCAGCACATGTCTTGCCTGCTCCACACCCTCCGGATCATAGGCCCGGATCCGCGCGCCGGCATCCTGCAATGCCTGGATCACCGCGATCGACGGCGCATCGCGCATGTCATCCGTGTTCGGCTTGAAGGTGAGGCCGAGGATCGCGATCGTCTTGCCGCGCACATTCCCATCCAGCGCCGTGATCACGCGGCGCGCCATCGCGCGCTTGCGCTTGTCATTCGCGGTGACGACCGATTCCACGATCGAGAGCGGAACCGCATGGTCATTCGCGGTGCGGATCAGCGCCAGCGTGTCCTTCGGGAAGCACGAGCCGCCATAACCCGGGCCGGCATGCAGGAACTTCGAGCCGATGCGGTTGTCGAGGCCGATGCCGCGCGCCACCTCCTGCACATTGGCCCCCACGGCCTCGCAGAGATCGGCCATCTCGTTGATGAAGGTGATCTTGGTCGCCAGGAACGCGTTCGCCGCATATTTGATCAGTTCCGAGGTGCGCCGCCCCGTGAAGACCAGCGGCGCCTGGTTGAGATAGAGCGGGCGATAGATCGCCGCGAGCACATCGCGCCCGCGCTGATCCTCCGCGCCGACCACGATGCGATCCGGCCGTTTGAAATCGTTGATGGCCGCTCCCTCGCGCAGGAATTCCGGGTTGGAGACTACCGACACCTCGAGTTCCGGCCGCTCCTCCTTCAGGATGCGCTCCACCTCGTCGCCCGTGCCCACCGGCACCGTGGACTTGGTGATGACGACGCAGGGGCCATCCAGCGCACGGGCGATCTCGCGGGTGGCATCGAACACATATTGCAGGTCGGCATGGCCATCCCCGCGCCGCGAGGGCGTGCCCACCGCGATGAAAACCGCCTCCACCCCCTTTACCGATGCCTCGAGATCGGTCGAGAAGAACAGACGATTGTCGCGGCGGTTCTTCGCCACGAGTTCGGCGAGGCCGGGCTCGAAGATCGGCATGATCCCCTGCTCAAGGCGCTCGATCTTTCCGGCATCCTTGTCGATGCAGATCACCGTGTGCCCGAAATCCGCAAGGCAGGCGCCCGAGACAAGGCCCACATATCCCGATCCAACCACCGCGATGCGCATGACATATTCCTGTTCCGTCTTCCCGCGACAAAGGCGCGGATTTGAAAAGATCCGGATCGGTCCGGAAACCAATCATCCGGAGCAATCACCTTGGGCGGCGCTATCTCTGCCCCAGCGCCTTGATCAGCTCGCGGTGACGGCGCTCCTGGTTGTCGTTGTTGATGACCATGACTGCCCAGATCGCAGCAGGGATCCAGCCGATCAGCGTCAGCTGCAGCACGAGGCAGATGATGCCCTGGAAGATGCGCCCGCGCAGCATCAACGCGAGCCATGGGATGAGAATGGCGACGGCAATCACGGCTTTCTCCCCTGGGAGCGGAAAGGATCGCGATCAGAGATAAGCAGGATCAACCCGCAATCAAGGTGAAGCTTGCGCCGATCAATGCAATGTCACGGCGAAGGGCTTCACCTCCACCGCCACCCCGCCATGCGCGGTGAGGGAAGAGCCCTGCGGCACGGCATTCCAATGCTCGCGGGTTTCATCCAGCGGCTCGGAGACGATCTGCACGCCATGGCCGTCCCGCCGCCAGTAGAGTGTGGGAGCCTTCTCGTCGCAGGCCCAGCGGAAGGCGTGCAGCGTCTCGCCATCCGTGAAGCAGGCGGCGAAGCGCAAGGCATCGTTGATGCCCGCCGCGCGCATCATCCCGCAGATCTCGGCCAACACGGAGCCGAAGGCCTCGGCCGGATCATCCTTCGCGCCGCGCCCGAGGGCGGCAAGGAAGATCGCTTCGCTGTCGGTCGTGCCGGAGCGATGCTGGTAGAATTCATCCGGGATCATCGCCTCGACCTGCCGCCGGATCCTGCCGAAGCCGCCGATCTGGCCATTATGCATGAAAAGCGAGCTTCCATGCGCGAAGGGGTGGCAATTGGCACGCGCAGTCGCCGTTCCGGTGGCGGCGCGGACATGGGCAAAGAAGAGCGGCGAGCGCACCTGCATGCAGATGGAAAGCAGGTTGTCATCCGACCAGGCCGGGCGCAGATCGCGGTAAAGGCCCGGCTCCGGGCGCTCCCCGTACCAGCCAAGGCCGAAGCCATCACCATTCGTGGTGGTCTTGCACTCGGTCGCCCGCATGCTCTGCTGGATCAGCGAATGGCAGGGTTTGCTGACCACGGAGTCGAGGAAGACAGGTTCACCCTGATAAGCGAGGAATCGGCACATCGATTTTCTGATCTCGAGTTCGATCTTGGAATTATCTCCTTCTTCTGGTGAATGGAAGATGAAGAGCGAAGAAGACGTTGCAAAACGCCGTTTGCATGCCCTAGAGCGGGCGGGAATTCTCCGGTTTTCGGCAGGGGAGGCTTTCCAGAGCCGGGCCATCGGGGGAAAGCGGCTGGTCTTCGGGAGGAATAAGCGATGCGTTTGATGATCACGCTGCCGGCGATGGTTCTGGCCTCTCCGGCCCTTGCGGCGGAAGGCTTCGACGGGAAAGGGCTTTCCTTCTGGTGGGCCTTGCCCTTTGCCGGATTGCTGCTTTGCATCGCGACCGGTCCCGTGCTCTACCATCGCACCTGGGAGCACCATTATGGCAAGATCACCGCGCTCTGGGCGGCGCTGATCATCCTGCCGCTCGTGCTGTTCAAGGGCGCGGGCGTGGCGCTGGAAGCCGTGCTGCACACGATGCTGCTCGAATACATGAGCTTCATCATCCTCCTTTTCGCGCTCTTCACCGTGGCCGGCGGCATTCTCGTGACCGGCAACCTGCGCGGCACGCCGGCGGTGAATACCGGTCTTCTCGCCATCGGCACGGCGCTCGCGAGTGTGGTGGGCACCACCGGCGCCTCGATGATCCTCATCCGGCCGATCATCCGCGCCAATGACAATCGCCGCCACAATGTGCATGTGGTGATCTTCTTCATCTTCCTGGTCTCGAATATCGGCGGCTCGCTCACGCCGCTGGGTGATCCGCCGCTGTTCCTCGGCTTCCTGCGCGGGGTGGATTTCTTCTGGACGACCTCGCACATGTTCGGCGAGTTCCTGTTCCTGTCGATCGCGCTGCTGGTGATCTTCTATATCTGGGACACTGTCCTGCATGCGAAGGATGACAAGCTGCCTCCGCTGCCGGACAAGACGCCCGATCGCGGCATCAAACTCTACGGCACCGTGAATTTCGCGCTGCTCGGCGCGATCATCGTGATGATCTTGATCTCGGCCTCGTGGAAACCGGGCGTGAGCATCAGGTTCCCGGGCGGTGCGGTGGAACTCCAGAACCTCATGCGCGACAGCGCGCTGGTGCTCATCGCGCTCATCTCGCTCAAGATCACGCCGAAGCCGGTGCGTTCGGGCAACGAGTTCAGCTGGGGGCCGATCCTGGAAGTGGCGAAGCTCTTCGCCGGCATCTTCATCTGCATGATCCCCGTGCTGGCCATGCTCAAGGCCGGCAAGGACGGCGCTTTCGCGCCGCTCGTCGCGCTGGTCTCGAACCCGGATGGCAGCCCGAACAACGTGGCCTATTTCTGGCTCACGGGCACGCTTTCCTCCTTCCTCGACAATGCGCCGACCTATCTCGTCTTCTTCGAACTCGCAGGGGGTGACCCGAAGGTGCTGATGACCCAAGGCGCGCTGACGCTCGCAGCCATCTCCTGCGGCGCGGTGTTCATGGGGGCCAACAGCTATATCGGCAATGCCCCGAATTTCATGGTCTATGCCATCGCGAAGGATATGGGTGTGAAGATGCCCTCGTTCTTCGGCTACATGGTGTGGAGCGTGGGAATCCTCATTCCCCTGTTCATTGCGGTCACATTCATCTTCTTCCGTTGAGGAGACGTCATGGCAGAAGTTCAGCACGGTGCCGGTTTCCGCGACGCGCTGATCTTCCTTGCCATGGCCGGTGTGATCGTTCCGGTCTTCCACCGGCTGAAGGTGAGCCCGGTGATCGGGTTCCTGCTGGGCGGCCTTTGCCTCGGGCCGCACGGCCTCGCCCGCTTCGCCGATCACGTGCCGTGGCTCGGTTATGTCACCATCACGGATATCGCCTCCGTGCAGCCGCTGGCCGAGCTGGGCGTGGTGTTCCTGCTCTTCACCATCGGGCTGGAGCTCTCCTTCGAGCGCCTGAAGCTGATGCATCGGCTGGTCTTTGGCCTGGGCACGGCGCAACTCATCGTGACCGCGACCGTTCTCGTCGGCATCGCCTGGAGCCTGGGCCTGCCGATGGTCGCGGCGATCATCATCGCCTTCGCGCTCTCGCTGTCCTCGACCGCCATCGTGCTGCCGGTGATGGCCGAGAGGAAGCGCCTCGCCACCACCGCCGGCGTGCCGCGCAGGTTGCCGGTGACAAGAATGCCGCCGGCCACGGTGAAGAGCGCGAAAAGGAGGATGATGAAGCTCATGTATTCGAGCAGCATCGTGTGCAGCACGGCTTCCAGCGCCACGCCCGCGCCCTTGAACAGCACGAGCGGC